>JABDFZ010000091.1 GCA_013286325.1 Bacteroidota bacterium
TTTTGTTATTGCCCAGGATAAACCAAAACAAATTGCTGAATTTAAAAAGGAGTTAAAAGCAGCTAAAGAAGATACCAACAAAGTACGTTTAGCTATAAAATTTGCAGCATTTCTTGGTGAAGATTCAATTAAACTAGGTAACGATATTATAAATAAGGCCAGGCTATTGGCAGAGAAGCTGAATTATCCACAAGGTATAGCCTTATCTGCTTTTCAACAAGGTATTTATTTCGAAATAAATAAGGATCACAGTTCAGCCATCAGATATTATAGAAAAGCGGCTCAGGTAGCGGAAAAATACCATCTGTATACAAATCTCGATCCCGTCTATAATGCGAGCTTAAATATGTACTACTATCTGGCTGACTACCCGAATGCAATGGAAACAGCGCAAAAGGGGCTGGCGCTTGCTGAACAGTTAAATAACCGGGAAGAGCAGATGCATTACCTGAGCCAGATAGGCTATATCTATCAAAAACAGGAAAAACCGGATGAAGCTATCAAATATTTCAGGCAATATTTAACATTTGCCACCCTGATAGATAACAAAATGATGATTGCGGATGCTTGCGATGGTCTTGCTGAAGGATATCAATTTAAACAAGATTATAAAACTGCTTTATCCTGTCTTTTTAAATCGCTTGGGATTTATTATAAAATGAAAAGAAGCGAAACATTGGATAAAGGCAGGGTTATTTTTAAAAACGATCGTATAGTTTATACATTATTTAAACTAAGCACTGTATATAAACTACAGGGTGATTACAAAGAGGCGCTGCATTATTCGCAAATAATTTTTGATGAACACATTAATAAAGGGGAACAATTTAACAAGTATGACCTTGCCCGCTATTATATTAACATGGGCGATATATACATAGCACTGAAAGATCACAGAAAGGCAAGCCAAATGCTAAATAATGGTTTGTTTCTTGCCCGATCAATTATGCATAGGGAAGATACACGGGATGCTTACAATAGCATTTCAAAAAATTTCGCTGCCACGAAGCGATACGATAGTGCATACTTTTATCATATTTTATTTACCGGCCTTAAAGATTCTATTATTAATGAAAAAGTAAGTAAAGAGATAAATAAACTGGAGGTTGACAGACGCGATAGGGAAATAACCGTACTTCAGCAACAACAAAAATTAAGGGAAACAGAGACCGCAAGCCAAAACTTAAGCCGGAATTTTATCATTGGTTTTGTTGCCTTGTTTGCTACTATTTCATTCCTGTTATTATATATAAAAAGCCGCATTAAACAACAAAAGCTGGTTTTTGAAAAAAAACTTGCCGTGCAACTGGAACGACAGCGAATAAGCAGCGACATGCATGATGATATAGGCACCGGCTTATCAACCATGCTGATTTATGTAAACATGTTGAGAATAAAACTGGAGGGCAGTGAAGAAAGTCATAATATTAAACGAATTTCTGCTTTAGGGGATGAACTAGTGGGACATATGAAAGAAATAGTATGGTCGCTAAGCCCCGGTAATGACAGGCTCGACAATTTGCTGTTATATATGCGTCAGTATTTTGTGTTACTTTTTGAGCCATTGGCTTATGGTGCCAAGGCTATGTTTCCAGCTAATATCCCTGAATTAGAGTTAAAAAGTGAAACAAGGCGAAATATATTTTTATGTGTTAAGGAAGCCTTGAACAATGTAATTAAACATGCTAATGCTACTAGTGTTGAGCTGGAAGTACACATTAAAAACAACAAACTGGTTATCAGGATAAAAGACAACGGAAGCGGTTACCCTGCAATACCTTGTGAGCAATTGGTTGGAAACGGGATAAGTAATATTAAAAGACGAATGAGTGCTATAAACGGGACTTATAAGTTTTTTAATAATAACGGGGCTATTGTACTGCTTGAAACTGACTTGTAACTGTACCCAAACGGGTAGGTATTTTATAAAAAGATAATAGGTAAATTTCCGCTCTCATAAAAAACTATGATATCAGTCGGGATTATTGAAGATACGGAAAATTATAGTGCAGCGATAGCCTCACTGCTCAGGCTGTCGGATGAGGTGCAACTTGCAGGCATTTGGAAAGATGCAGAAGGGGCACTACTTGAAATACCTGATATTTTACCTGATGTAGTTCTGACCGACATACAGCTACCTGGACTTAATGGTATTGAATGTATCCGCAAATTAAAAGTTGACTGTCCGAATATTCAATTTATGATACTAACAGTTTTTGAAGAGGATGAAAAGATATTTGAAGCCTTAAATGCAGGTGCAACAGGATATTTACTTAAAAGTGCAGCACCCGAAACAATATTTAACTCGATAAGGGAGATTCATAATGGCGGCTCGCCTATGAGCCCGGGTATAGCACGTAAGATCATTACACATTTTCAGCCATCCGCAATTAAAGCAGGTGAACAGATATTTACAACCCGCGAAAAACAAGTGCTCGATTTAATGGCCGAAGGAAAACTGGTGAAGGAAATCGCAGCCAGCCTTAACGTAACCGTACACGCTATTAAAAAGCATATTAAAAATATCTACCTAAAAATGCATGTACAAAATAAGGTAGAAGCAGTAATGAAATGGAAGTTTAAGCAATAACAAAGGGTACCCATTCGGGGACTTAAAATAACTTCACTCTATTAAGACACAGCTATAGCTTGTGTTTCATCTTTTTCAAACTTCCGGGTAACTGTTTCATAAATTATTTTTAACCATATCAGTACGCATGGAAGTGCCTTTAACTTATATGGAACCACATAATTTACTTTGATATAATGCGGAAACAGATCGGAGGGAGACATGATGGTTAAGATAAATGCCAAAATAAGCAAAGCTGTTTCCAGGTTGGTAACCGGCCTTTCCAGGTTCATAAACCATATGGCTACACCTGCAATGGCAATAATGTAGGTAGGGGACTCAGAAGAGCTACTGAAAATAATTACAAAAATTAAAGTAGAGGCCAGTAATAATAACTGGTAGGGTAGAACCTTAAAGTATTTTATCCTGATATACCATAATGCAAACAGCAAAACACCAGGAACCAGTACCGTTATATTTGATAATTGTCTGTAATTAAATATATTACGAATAAGCCCCATTGCAGAAATATCCTGCAGACTTGGGCCTATATTATTTAAGTTTTTCTGTAACAGGTCGCCGTACCAATCATGATAGGTTTGAATAACGTAGGATGGTGAGGAAATAAACATTGGCAACACAAACAACACTACCGACCAAAACAACAAACCGTAAATAAGCTTCAGTTTATCTTTCGACAGGAAAAAGAAAGCAAGCCCAACAATGCCGTAAAGTTTAATAAACGTACCAATACAGATCATCAAGGCTGCCCAAAAATCCTTTTTATCTCTTATAAATATAAAAGTGAGTATGATTAAAGCGCCAATAAGCGGATTGATCTCCACGTTTGATGACGATGTCATTAATTCATGTGCACAGATTAGCAAAATGGGCAGATATTGCTTTTCCTTTAAAGGCAATAGTTTTATGGCAATGTACAAAACCCATGCATTAAACATTACCCACAGTATTACACCCAAACCATCTGGCAATAAAGCGAAGGGAGCCATTAATATGGCAAATGCAGGGCCATAATGGTTAAGATCCTGGAAATGTTCTGGCTGAAAGCCAAAAACCGTGTGCTGATGAATTACATTGATAAAGTTGTATTTATATACAAAATAATTATTGTGGATGTGGCTAAGGATAACACTTTTAGCTACTGCAAAAAAGCTGAGGCCAAAATAAAGAGCTAATACAAAAGGTTTATTATATACAAGTTTTGCAAGTTTCTGCATCAGGCTGATTGATCAGGTATTTTGCAAATATAATGGAAAAGGTCAGGCTAAACTTACGAAGTTTTAGAAACTTCGTAAGTTTTCTTTAAACTAAAAAAGCCCCTGTTAAGGGGCCGTTTAAAAACTAAGAAACCTACAGAAAAATTAAGATCTTAATGAGCTTCGGCAGCTTCTTTAATTTCAGATGCCAGGCTGATGCCTGCAAGCTGGTCGGCAAAGGCAACAAAAGCCTTATTATCAACTATCAATTGCTGATTATCTACCAGGCTTTGGAGGTTGAGCTTGCCGATAACAAACTTATAACTGCCAGAATAATACCGCTCGTGGATATGTAAAAAATCCAGCGCTTCAACAAGGCTTTCATCCTCGTATCTCAGGTATATATTCAGTTCAATATCGTTGGTAAAGTTTAAACCCTTACGCTCTTTTGCTTTTTTATACTCATATTGGTAATCATATCGTAACGCTGCAATGTCTGACAATACTGCTGAGCCGGTAGGGTGGCCACCTGCACCTTTACCAAAAAAGAATTGCTGATCGGCAAAGGCTGCCTGTACAATTACACCGTTATATTCATATTCCACATTGTACAGAAACTCTTTTTCGTTAACGAATTTAGGCAATACAAAAAGAGCGACATGGCGATCATCCAGCTCCTTAGCAACCGGTACGAGTTTTATTTTTAAATTCTTTTCGCGGGCGTATTGCAAATCATGAGCGGAAAGATTTTGGATACCTAAGTTAAATACCTCATCAGGCTGCACAATCACACCATAAGCATGCGCTGCAGCAATAACCAGTTTGTATTTTGCATCAAAGCCGCCAACATCGCTGGTTGGGTCAGTTTCGGCAAAACCTAAGTCCTGTGCCTGTTTTAATGCTGAATTATAATCCAGCCCTTCATTAAATCCTTTTGATAAAATATAGTTTGATGAACCATTAAAAATACCGCTTACCGAGTGTAGTAATTCATTATCATAATACTCTTCCAGGTTGCGGATAATGGGAATACTGCCGCATACCGCACCTTCGTATAATAATGATGTACCGTATTTATGCTGAAGTTCAATAAGCTCCTCCAGGTGTAATGCTATCATTTTTTTACTTGCAGACACCACATTTTTACCAGAGCTTAATGCCCTTGATACAATTTCAAATGCAGCTTCCGTATCATTTATTAGCTCAACAATAGTATTGATCTCTGGATTATTAAGCAATTCATCCCTTTCGGTAGTGAACAAATGCGCAGGCAATGAACGCTTTTTGTGTGCATCTTTTATGGCAATCTTTACTATCTCCAGGTTTAAGTGTTTGGTTTTAATGATATCGTATAAACCCTGGCCAACCACGCCAAATCCAAATAACCCTATGTTTAATTTTTTACTCATTATGCAGTACGTTGTAATTCAATTATTTTTCCTTTCACATCAGTTTTAAAAAACGATGTAACTATGTTTGTTAATGCTTCTGTTTCAATTAAAAATCCGTCGTGTCCATAAAATGATTCCAGCTCAGCGAATGCCGATTTTGGAATATGCCTGAACAGGTATTGTTGTTCTTCTATCGGGAACAAAACATCCGATTTTATGCCGATAACAAGCGTACGGGCTTTTATCAGGCTTAGTGCCTTTTCAACACCGTGCCTGTTACGACCCACGTTGTGCGAATCCATGCTTTTTGATAAATACCAATAGCTATAAGCGTTGTAGCGGTTCACCAGTTTTTCGCCCTGGTAATTTTGGTACGACGCAGCTTTGTAATCATCGGTAATATGATCCTCTTCCTCTTGTTGCGTAATGGAATACGTTTTATAATTACGATAGGAGAGCAGGGCAATGCTGCGTGCTGCTTTTAAACCTTTTTGGCCTCCATCGGGCGAGTTGCTGTAAAAAGTACGGTCGGCGATTATTGCCAGGCGTTGCGACTCATTAAAAGCTATTCCCCAGGGAGAAAATTTTGCATTTGTAGCTATAAGGATGAGGTTTTTAATTTTATTGGGATTAATTATTGCCCACTCAACAGCTTGCTGTCCGCCAAGCGACCCACCGATTAATACCTCAATATTATTTATGCCTAAATGTTCGGCTAATAACTGATGTGCTTTAACCATATCCCGCACTGTAAATTGAGGAAACGACAAATAATAAGGCTGACCTGTTACCGGATTAATACTTAAAGGATTACTGGTGCCATAAGGTGAGCCCAGTATGTTAGCACAAACTACAAAGTGATCGTCGGTGTTAAAATAATTATTTTCACCAAAAAAGCCTTTCCACCAGTCAAAAACGTCAGAGTTTGCAGTGAGGGCATGGCATACCCACACCACATTATCTGCGTTCTTATTCAATTTTCCATAGGTATGGAAACCAATTTGAAGTTCTTTTAATTGTTTGCCCGATTCAAGTTCAAAGGGCTTATTGTATTTATATATCTCTGGATTCATTATTTTTAGTCCTAAGTCCTGAGCTTTTAGTATTAAGTCAATTTATTAATGACTTAATACTAATTACCCAAGGCTCTTTTTATACTAATTCTTCAACAGGAGCGCTTATTTTAGCAAAGGCCTGTTCAAAATCGTTTTTAATATCATCAATATGTTCTAATCCAACCGATACCCGCAATGAATTAGGCTGAACTCCGGCCGATAATTGCTCTTCATCCGAAAGTTGCTGGTGAGTAGTAGCCGATGGCTGTATGATCAGTGTTTTAGCATCACCTAAATTAGCCAGATGACTAACCAATTGTAAATTATCAATCAACTGACTTGCTTTTTCTTTGCTGCCTTTAATTTGAAAGGATAATACTGCGCCAAATCCGTTTTTTAAATATTTTTTAGCAAGTGTATGGTGAGGTGACGAAGTCAAACCTGGATAGTTCACTTTCTCCACCTGCGGATGCTGTTCCAGCCATTTGGCAAGTTCGAGCGTATTATCAACGTGACGCTGAACACGTAATGAAAGTGTTTCAAGTCCTTGTATGTTCAGCCATGAATTAAATGGTGCTTGCGAAGGGCCGAAATCCCGCAAGCCTTCAACCCTTGCACGGATAATGAACTGGATGTTGCCAAAAGGGCCGCCAATACCAAACACATCAGCAAATACTAAACCATGATAACCTTCAGATGGTTCAGTAAACTGCGGAAACTTCCCACTACCCCAGTTATAATTACCTCCATCAACAATTACACCTCCAATAGTGGTTCCATGGCCGCCAATCCATTTTGTAGTTGATTCAACTACTACATGGGCACCATGTTCAAGCGGGCGGAATAAATATCCGCCTGCACCAAAAGTATTATCAACTATTAAAGGTAAGTCGTGCTTTTGGGCGAGGGCTGCAACTTTATCAAAATCAGCAATATTAAAGCCGGGGTTGCCAATTGTTTCTAAATAAATGGCTTTTGTTTTATCGTCAATTAACAATTCAAGGTTTTCGGCAGTATCATCTTTTGCAAAACGGACATCAATGCCCAAACGTTTAAAGGCAACCTTAAACTGGTTATAAGTGCCGCCATATAGAAAAGGGGACGTTACAAAGTTATCGCCAACCTGAAGGATATTGTTCAAAGCCAAAAACTGTGCTGCTTGCCCTGAACCTGTTGCCAATGCAGCAACACCACCTTCCAAAGCAGCTATACGTTTTTCAAAAACGTCGGTAGTTGGGTTCATTATACGGGTATAAATGTTACCAAATTCTTTCAGGGCGAACAGGTTTGCACCATGTTCAGCATTTTTAAACACGTAAGAGGTGGTTTGATATAAAGGCACCGCACGCGATCCGGTTGTTGGATCAACTTCCTGACCAGCATGAAGTTGTAGTGTTTCGAATTTTAAATTGGCAGATGACATGGTTTTAAGATTTAATTTTTTATGAAATTTGTTGATTAATGAATCACGACAGGATATAAATCACCTTTGTGAAGACACGTACATTTCGAAAAAAGAAAGGTAAAACGTGTTAAGGCTTAGCAACAGCAACACATGCAAATCCGGCTGTTAGCATAGCTGTAACAGTAAACTGGCACTGGTCTTTTTGAAGCCTTAAAAATGTTTTGGAGAATGTTGTAAATCAAACTTTTCATGGTTGTTAATTTATATTTCCCGGGGTATTTACCGGGGCAGGAATTGGCACCTTCTCCACCTCGGAGGGTTGCCAGCGGGTCTTTGAGCCTGATCTCTCGCCGCTTCTTTATAAATCAAAACCTTTTGCGGAGGTAATGATCATGGTATTGCTACCAAATATTGTTGCAAATATAGAGTGATATTTATTAAAATACCAAATTTAATTTTTATTTGGGCAAATAATAAGAGTTTTAAAGGTTTAAAACTACATAGAATCATCCCCGGGAGTGGGGAAACACGAAGTTAAAATTCACAAATAAAGCCTCATTTTTTAAGGTTTGCTGCATCTTTAACCAAACTAACAATTGCTGCATTGTATGAGGTTTTTCCGTTAATATATGGAAGCCAGTCTTTACGCAATAATTCAATGTACATAGGCCATGCACGTATCCATAAGCCCTGTTTATCTGCATAAGGTATATAATCAGGTAAATGCCGTTTTATAACTTCGCCGGTTGTATAAAATAGCACTGCATGCCAAAAGTCTTTCCTGGGCAGTACAACATTTTGTTTTAGGCACTGCAATTCAATATCATTTTTCATTTTATAACACATCGCGTGCGAAGCTTCATGGAATACTACTTCTAGCGAAGCCTGATTTTGATTGGCAGTGTCGACGCTTGAGGCTGTTATTCTTACCGGCTCAACTGTTGTGTAGGCGCCTGCCCACGATGCATAATTTGTAACATCAACTCTCATAGGTGATTTTGGCCAGGGCTTTTGGTAAATTACTGAAAGTTCGCTAATAATTAAATCTCCGGACTTTGCTAATAAGGGTTTTAGTGAATTAATCCATTTTTGATTAATATCCTGTTGTTTTTGCCAAAGGTATTTTCTGTAATAAGGCGCCGCGGCCGAAATAACTTTGATATAATCATTTACTGAATCAGCTGCAGAATGTAAAACCCTATCGTTTTCTGCACTTTCCAATATGTCTTTTAAAGCACCCATTTTTTCATCGAACAGTAAATTCCTTGAAATTGCATTTTTCAGATAGAAATTTAGTGCCGTTTCCCAGGCGTTGGTATTTTCATCTCCGGGGTCAGCTATTGTATTTAATTTTTCACCAGCCTTAATTTTAAGCGCTTCCTGATATAAATCATGATGAAGATTTATCCAAAACCCATTATGAAAGTCAAAAATTGCAGGGTTGTATTTTGAAGCTTCAGGATGCGATGATATACCCAGGCCTTTAATAGCTGTAACCAAAATGAAAGCCGATATAAATAAATATTTCATAATTCATACAAAGATGACATTCATTAACAACAATGTATTGGCAAAAACGGAACTATCCCTGAATATTTAATCTTTTAATAAATACAGTGGGTGTCATTTGCAGCATCTCTGAATAATCGTCAATTAAATGCGCCTGATCTGAATAGCCAGACTGATAAGCCATGCTGCTCCATGAAACATTATAAGCTGCGTTATCAACGAAGCCCAAACTGTTTAATAACCGTGTTATTGATAACATTTTTTTTGTAGACAGGCCGGTGTGGGTTTTTAAGATGTTTAATATATGTCTTTCACTCAGCCCGATTTTCCCAGACAAATCCTTAACACTTATAATTCCTTTTGACGATTCAATCACCGTGTTCAAAGCTATAACGCTTGAATTTACAGATTGTGATTGCTTAAATTGAGACCATAAAAAATCATCTAAAACTCTTGCATAATTATTCTGGTTTTTTCCCAAACCTTCAGTAAGAAGGTCGTTTTTATGCTTTGATATTAAGGATAGATCCACTGTGGTATCCGTAAACTCGTTTAAACTTGTGTTGAAAAAAGGGTATGCGCCACCAGGTTTAAACTTTATAACTATGGTTATTTCCCGCCCGGCTTGTATTATTTCTACAGATTTAGTCCGCGGCCCAACGAATAAATGTTTCCATTGATTTTTTAAACCAGCAAACCTGAAACATAATAAATAAGAGGATGTATCGGGTAATATCAGCCAGTTTGATGTATCAGTAATTTTTTTGTTGGATAGTATACTGTAATTATCAATATAATTTGACAAAAGCCAGTCAGGGTGAATGGTTAACTTTTCAAAATACCCATTATAGTTATCAGGTAATATCTCGTTTAAATACTTATCGAAGACAGGCATGATTATTAGTTGAGTTATCCTGCTTAAATATAATGACTGATAATTAAACTCAAGCCCGGTTCATTTAAAAGGCTTTAAATTATGCTTTTAACCATCCCATTTTTTGTCGCAAGCAACCCTTTATATGGCGTAAATACACCTAACATATACCATTTCCTGCGCGTATACTTGCATCTATCAATTATAGAAGATAATGTCATCAAAACAACAATTACTTGCACAATATGACCTGCACGATGTGTTATTTAATAACGTAATAGCAGATATCAGCGATGAAGAGTCGAACCGTTGTGTAGCCGACCCAATGAACAATGTAAAATGGTTAGCCGGACACATGTTATGGGCGCAGCATAACCTTGCGAATATAGGCGGCGCCAGGTTAGATTTGCCATGGAGAGATCATTTTCATACTAAACAGGGTGGAAGCGCTGAAGATCTTAATGCACCTGAAAGTGAATTGCCGGCACTGCAACAAATAAAAGATAAATGGAATGAATTTGCACCTGCAATACGAACAGGTTTAGAAAATCTGCCTGAAGAAGCGCTCAATACAGTTATTGAAAAAAGACACCCTATACAGCCATTTGATAATACATTAGGCGGACTTTGGGCTTTTATTAACCATCACCAGGCTTATACAATTGGTCAGATAGGGATTTTAAGACGGGGTTTGGGTAAGGAAGCCATGAAATATTTTAAAGAGTAAGCATAGAGCCTAAGCAAGTACTTGTTCCAGATCAGCAATTAAGTCATCGATATGTTCCAGTCCAACAGAAACCCTTAATAAATTAAATGGTGTTTTGGTATCAGGGCCTTCAACTGTTGCACGATGCTCTATTAAACTTTCAACTCCGCCAAGGCTTGTGGCCCTTGTGAATAATTTAAGCCCGTTTATAACCCGGCGGGCTTCTGCTTCACCGCCTTTCAGGGTAAAAGAAAGCATCCCCCCAAAACCTGACATCTGTTCTTTAGCAATAGCATGCTGCGGATGTGATGATAAACCAGGGTACATTACCTGTTCAATTTTCGGATGCTGTTCCAAGTATTCTGCAAGCAATTGCGCGTTATGTACATGGCCACGTATTCGGTAAGGCAATGTTTTGATGCTTCGCGCTAACATATAACAATCCATAGGCGAGGGGACGGCACCGCCATACCCCTGCACTATCCTTATTTTTTCCCACCATTCGTCCATTTTAGCAGTTATCAATGCGCCGCCCATCAAATCGCTGTGACCGCCAAAATATTTGGTAGCAGAGTGCATAACCAAATCAGTACCTAAAGCAAGCGGTTGCTGGCAAACAGGCGTAGCAAAGGTGTTATCACAAACTACTTTTATACCATGTTTCCGGGCAATTGCTACCACCTTTTTTATATCAGTAACTTTAAGCAATGGGTTTGAAGGCGTTTCGATCCAGATTAAGCCTGTTCCCGGTTTTATATGGCTTTGCAGTATCTCCGGATTATTTACATCAATAAAATCGAAGGTCAATTTGTCCGCAAAAAGAAGTTTAAGCTGATTACGCAAACCATGATACATATCATCAGTTGCTATTACATGTGTACCCACAGGTAAAGATTGAAAAACCGACATCCCGGCAGCGTTACCAGACGAAAATGAGGCTGCATCAGCGCCTCCTTCCAGTTTGGCCAGTACATTTTCGAGCAGGGTGCGGTTGGGGTTACTTGCCCGGCTGTAAATGTGCCCGCCAGGGAAACTACCATCTATGGCACGTTCGAACGTGGTGGATACTACAATAGGTTGTATTACTGCTCTTGAGCTCTCATCAACATGATTGCCTGCGTGGATGGCGATGGTTTCAATCTTCATTGGAAAATAATTTGCACAAACTTATAATTTCCTTTAGCTAATTTTAGCAGATTTTAAATCTGTTACAGTGAAAAATGTAAAAAACTTTTATTGCTTGCTTTTATGTTTGCTTACTGCACATTTAAATTTTGCCCAATTGAAGGTTAAATGCGCAGGCACAGAATATATAATCCCGAAGTTTAAAGCAGATACTGTAGTATCTTTCAATAATAAATTTGTAAAGGATAGTATCCTTACATCGATAAAAGACTCCAAATATGATGTTGAAATAAGATACAATTTTTACGGAGCTTTTGGCTGGTTGCCAAATGAAGGGCATTGCCTGGTGATCAGAGGTAGTAAAGATAGTCTCTTTGCGACAGATTATTTTTTAAAAACGCCGGAGTTTATAAGGACAAAGGAGATTGGAAGCATCATTCATAAATATAATTTCAACAATCATCATATCAAACTCTTTATCAGAAAGCTGCATCCGGATAAGCCATTATCGGCTATGCTACAATTTTTGATAGATAATCACACTATGGATCTGCCGGCAGATGAGGCAATAATCAGTATGCTTAAAGGTAAAAATGTGAAACTAAGGGAATTTGACGGTACAGATTGCTGCGCCAGTTTGATTATTGAAGTGAAAGTTAAAGATCATTTCAGAAATTTTGATACTAACTATTATTACCAGGCCTATAATCAAAATATAAAGGAGCTTAAGTATGAATCAGGCATTGATAATGTGTTTCATCAGCTTATCCCAAATATATTTCAATAGATGCCCAATAAAAATAATTACCACCTGTTGTAACTTTTAATTAAAGTTTTAATCATATTTGGGCATAAATAAATAAGCAATGAAAGTTGGAAAGATCCCTGTAGCTTCAATAGTATTAATAGTTTACTCTTTGTTTAACTTTGTTAGCAAACATTATTTCGCGGCATCGTATCATGCAATCTCGCCATATATTGATGGTGGAATGGTTGGCGCCATGCTTGTTTTTGGCCTGTATTACACTAATATTTATATAACTGCGTGGATAAATAACCGCAGGGAGATAGCGTCATCAAAGCAATCCTAAAAAGTTCATCCTAAGTCAGGAAGTAGTCATATTTAATGTTATAACACTTATTATTTAGCTTGAATTAGCTTCTATTTGTGGCTAATGCTGTTTCTTGCTCATATTCCCTTCCATCTTTACACTAACATTTCCTATTTTTGCCAAAAGTCTTTTCAATGGAAGCTGAAAGTAATTTACTGCTATTATTACAGAATCCGCACTTACCTGCGGGTTTAAAACAAATTACCGAAAAAGTACTCAATAACGAGCGAATAACTTTTGATGAGGGTGTTTTGCTGTATGAAAAAGGTGAACTTGGGTATTTAGGTGTATTGTCAAACTATATCCGCGAAAAGCGGCACGGTAATAAAACCTATTTTAACCGGAACTTTCATATTGAGCCCACCAACCTTTGTGTTTACGATTGTAAGTTTTGTTCTTACTCTCGTCTGATCAAACAAAAATCGGAAGGGTGGGAGTATACAATGGACGAAATGATGGACATTGTGAAAAAATATGATGATGAGCCGGTAACCGAAGTACACATTGTTGGTGGTGTATTACCACAATATGATGTTGCTTTTTATAGCGAGCTATTCAGCAGGATAAAAGCCCACAGGCCCAATTTGCACGTTAAAGCACTAACCCCCGTTGAATATCATTATATTTTCAAGAAAGCCAAGATTGACTATGCTACAGGTATGAAGCTAATGCTTGATGCAGGCCTGGAATCTATTCCCGGTGGTGGCGCTGAGATCTTTCATCCCGAAATACGCGAGCAAATTGCCAGGGATAAGTGTACGGCAGATCAATGGCTTGCTATTCACGAAGAATGGCATAAGCTTGGCGCGCGGTCGAACGCAACTATGTTATATGGGCATATTGAAAAATATTGGCACAGGGTTGATCATATGGAGCGCTTGCGCCAGTTACAGGACAAAACGGGAGGCTTCCAAACGTTTATCCCACTGAAATTTCGTAATCAGGATAACCAGATGTCGCATGTGCCGGAATCAACTGTTGTTGAGGACTTGCGTAATTATGCAATAGCACGAATTTATCTTGATAATTTCGATCACATAAAAGCTTACTGGGCAATGATAAGCCGTACTACGGCACAGCTTTCCTTAAATTTTGGTGTGGATGATATTGACGGCACACTTGATGATACTACTAAAATTTACTCGATGGCTGGTGCAGAAGAACAGCATCCGGGTATGAGCACCAAAGAGCTGGTGGAGCTGATAAAACACGTAGGTAGGCAACCTATTGAAAGGGATACCTTATATAATGTTGTCACAGATTATACTAACTTTGAGTTTCCCGAAACTGAAAAGCCCCGTTATTATAAACTGCCTGTAATAAATTAAGTTATTAGACACTTGTCATTAGTCATTGGTAACCCGGGAAATGCATAGCGAACGGGCAATGACAAACGAAACGACTAATGACTGCGCAGCGCAATGACTAATGACCGGCGACAGCGCAGCATACGAACTAATGAATAAAACTTTATATATCGTCCGCCATGGACAAACAGATCTGAACAAACGGGGCATTATACAGGGCAGGGGTATGGATACCGACCTGAATGATGAAGGTCGCAGGCAAGCCAGATTATTTTTTGATGCTTACCAGTCGATTCCATTTGATAA
>JABDFZ010000092.1 GCA_013286325.1 Bacteroidota bacterium
CGCCATTATATTGGAGCAGCCAAACAGGTTTGCCCAATCTGCGCAGGGCAGTGAACATCTCGATCCCCTGATACCATGGCACAGCCCCGTCCGCATCGTTCGACATGATCATTACCGGGGTTTTAACCTTTGGTAGCTGAAAAAGCGGTGAGTTTTCAATATACAACTCCGGTTTTTCCCAAAGTGTTGCGCCAATGCGGCTTTGTGTTTTTTCGTATTGAAACTGCCTGTTTACGCCAGTTTCCCAACGGATACCGCCATATGCTGAAGTCATATTGGCAACAGGCGCTCCGGCCCATGCTGCGGCGTACATATCGGTTTGTGTAATAAGGTAAGCCACCTGGTAACCGCCCCAGCTTTGTCCTTGTATGCCAATATGTGCACCGTCAACCCAGGCATTCTTCTTTAAAGCCTCAACACCAGAGTTAACAAACTCGACCGCTGATGCACCCGGATGCCCGGTTTGATAACTAATATCAGGTGCAAAAACCAAATAGCCATTACTTACAAAAAAGGATATTGGCAGGCGTGATGGCGTAGGAGAGGGTGGAATATAATTATATAACCCTTCGGATAATTTCTCATAAAAATAAGCAATCATCGGGTATTTCTTCTTTGGATCGAAATCTTCGGGTTTGTATAATATACCTTTAGCTTTAAAGCCTTTAGGCGTTGTCCATTCAACCAATTCGGCAGTTCCCCAGTTGTATTGTGCCTGCTGCGGATTAATTGTGCTTAGCCTGGTTTCCTTTTTCAAGTCGTCTGATACATACAGATCGGGCGATTGCTGATAATTGAATTTTGTGTATATAAAATTATCTGCGTTTCGTGCTTTTTGCAGGGTGCTGTATCCAAAAGGCCCTTCAATAACCTTTTCAGGGGCTTTATCACTGCCTAGTTCTTTTTTATAATAAGCCCATTGTTTATTACCATCATTTTGTGCAATGAGCCAAAGCAATTTATTGGTTGTAATGTATTTCTTTTCAGGATCTGTGATCTCATAACGGAAAATAACTTTGTTTTTTCGCCCTATATTATTAGTAAAGTTAACTGCACTTCCTGTTTCAGGGTCAATTTTCCAGATATCGTAACGATCATACACCAATACACTCTTATCGTTTTGTTCCCATGCCGATAGCCCATATGGCGCCGGGTCATCGGGTACATCATTATCTTCAGCTCCCATTTTAACGCCGGTTGTAGCCGTTAAATTTATTTTTTTACCGGAAGCTATCGAATAACTATGCCAGTTTTGATCTTTTACATCGAACCAAACCACATATTTACCACCCGGAGATATACTGTAACGGGCCTTTAAACGGTCATTTATTCGTACCCTGCCGCCTGTCCGGGTATTTATAAGGTATGCTTCCTGGTTCGATCCGCCTTCCCATTGGCTTTGTACACGTGCCCCGGTATCTGTTAAACCAAGTACGAAGCCAGCATCATTGTTTTCCGGAACTAAAATATCCCTTATATCATTATCCCCCAGTTGGATCAATTTTTTATCTCCTGCTAATGGACGAATAACAGCCAGGTAATTTCTTTTTAAATCGCGTTGAAGATTTTTCAGCTGTTGAGGTTGTAAATAATCATCTTTATAGTTCCATATATCCAATTTGGCTACTTCAAAATCAACTATAGTAGTATCAACAGGCTTTGGAATTGGTGCAGTGCCAAAGTAAAGGCTGCCGCCATTTTTGCTGAAATAAACCTTCCCATCGCCACTTACCGCCCATTTATCATTCATACCTAACGAATTAGGCCCTGCAATAACTTCGGCGGTGTCTTTTACAGTATTATAATAATAAAGTTTAAATGGTTTTACTTGCGCTTTCTCCGGGTTCTTTTCGGCAGTGAACGCCAGTTGCGCACCTGCATCATCAAAAACCAGGTTACGATAATTCCCGCGCCCAGTACTTACAGTTTTTAATGCATCCTTATCAATATCATAAACATACAATCCTGATTTTACATTTTTTGATTTTCGCGGCCCCGTAACAGCAAAAGCCAAAAGCTTTCCGTTTTTAGTGAGCTGATATTCGGTTACATACTCAAACGAACGTGTTTTCCCGGTCAGTAATTGCTTTACCGAAAGCTCAGCACCTTCGCGGATTGGTGGTGCAATGGTATTGGCAATTGCTTTCTTCGATGTATCCCCTGCAGCAGGTTTCTTTATAGTATCTGTTGGCGACAGGTAAGCTATCACAGATGCTTTATCGGCTATTTTAAATGACCGTATAGCAGGGACTTTTTCAACACTGTTTTTGCCCAGCGTAACTATTCCCAATGTGTCTTTTGGGAACTCGGCAGGTTTTTTCTTTTTAATTTTTGCCTGCCTGATGTCTTTAAAAAATGGCTTTATTAACAATACTGCATATTTTGAATCGGTAGTAACTCTGACGGTATCTGCCCTTGGGATGCGAAATTTACTGCTGTTTTTAGCGTCGGTAATAAAGAGATTAGCATCGCCTTCCTGCGGTTTTACTACATATACTACCCATTTGCCATCGTTACTGATGTGTTCATTTTCAATGCTTTGCCAGCCATCATAAACAGAGTGATCAAGTGGTTTTTTACTTATCTTTTGGGCAGTTGCACCAAAAACGATAAACAAAATAAGTGCAGGTAGTAAAAATTTCTTCATAGCGATATAATAACAAATAAATATGCTAAAATTCTGCCCGCTTAATGAAATTGAAGCTAAAAAGTTACAAAAATTGCAGTTTTAACAATAAACTTTTTTGGGGGATACGAGTCGAACCAGTAAAGCGCTAATGCTTTATTAATCATTAAAAATCTATCACATGTTTATGAAAAAGCTATTATTTATCGGTTTGGTGTCTCTCTCAATTTTTACCGCTTGTAAAACACAGATTTATGCCATTGGCAGTTCCGAAGCAGAGTTCAAGGCACAGAATAAAGGGGCTGATGTTGTTGAACAAACTGCACACAGTACTATTTATAGAAGGGACCGTACGGCGTTTAGAAGTGGAGCCACCACATATTATTATTTTGAAGACGGTAAATTAGTACGAACCGATTTAACAGGGCCTAACCCGAATATCATTATTCAACATACAGGCAATTAATTTAAAGGTTTTAAGAGCAAAAACAGCGACTATTTTGATTTTCGGAATAACCGATTATTAAAACCAGACAAAAACAAAAAAGGTTATATCACATCCACATGTGATATAACCTTTCAACAATATATTGAAGTAAACTATTTGTTTAATAAGGTACCGCATTGGTTATCACACCAATTGTTAATGCATTGCTGGCACCCGTTGATGCTACTAGCCCATGCAACCATATAGTATAAATATAACCCGGCAGGATACTAACATTATCCACGCTCGCCAAAACGGTAGTAGTACCAGCTTTTCTTACTTCAAGAGAATATTTATTCCCAGAAACATTAGCAAACGATGAAAAGCCTTTAAACCACTTGTTTCCTACCCACACTGCTCCGCCACCTTTTATAGCAAGGTCTACAGCAGGTGCATCAGGGCTAAGATTGATAAAACGTACACCCGCACTTCCGGCAGCCGGGGTAACTAACGTATCTGTCAGGTACACCAATTCCGGGGCGCTGGCCTTGCCAGCAAGAAATAATGAGTAAGCAAAGTTTTGCTTTAATGTAATAGAATCTAAAATAAGGTTGGTACCGCTTGCCAGTTTAAATATAGCAGCCCTTTTGCCTGAATAAGCCCTGAAATAATCGATATCATTTCCATAACTTATGGAACCACTATTTACCTTATCACTGTTAAGATAAAAATCTAAAGGCGGTTGATCAGGAGATGCCTGGATAACAGTTAATAAGGACACCGGTGGAGTAGGTGTGTTATCGTTATGCGATTTTAAGCACGATGACAACATTACGGATACCACACAAACGGCACAGATCCTTAAAACTAACTTACTTGAAATGTTTTTAAAGTTTTTCATAATCATATATATTGGAATATAACCTATAATTAACATTACGGAGATAAAACGGGAAGTGATACAAGGATGTTTTAAAAAATAAGAAAAAATTGTTCTCAGCTAATTCAAACCCTGTCTTAATTTGTTTAATTAAGTTGGTTTTCGCTTTTATTTTATTTGACTAAGAGCAGATTAGCTTATAGCCTATGCCCCTTATATTCATAATCTGGATAGCGGGTTCATCTTTAAGCAATTTGCGTAAGCGGGTTAAAAAAACATCCATGCTGCGGGTATTGTAATAGCTGTCATCACCCCATATTTTTAAAAGAATGGTTTGGCGTTCTAAAACCTGATTTTTATGTAGCAGCATCATTTCGAGCAGCGAGGTTTCTTTAAACGATACCGGGTATTCTCCTGATATAGTTTTTAATAGTTGGTGTACCGTATCCAGCCTGCAATTTCCAAACTCATATACCAGTTGCTTTTGTTCAGGATGATCATTCGCCTGTTTGGGAAACCTGTTGAGTAACGATTCCATCCTGATAAGTAATTCATCAATACTGAAAGGCTTTCGCAGATAATCGTTACCGCCGCTTTTAAAGCCCTTTATTACATCTTCAGTTAAAGTTTTAGCGCTAAGAAATATAAGCGGAGTACTTGAATTTATCTTTCTGATATCCTTTGCCAGCGTATATCCATCTTTCATGGGCAGCATAATATCGAGGATACATATATCAGGGCGTTCATTAATAAAATATTGCAGGGCGATTTGGCCATCGGCAACATGCGAAACTTCATAACCACTGCTGCGTAGTCCATCACTTACAATTTGAGCCAAAAATGGCTCATCCTCAACATATAAAACTTTAGCAATGCTCATATAGCGGGTATAGTTATTATAAAGGCAATTCCTTTCCCGGGTTCACTTTCAATACTTATTGTGCCTTTATGTTCTTCAATTATTTCCTTTACGTAGTGCAAACCAAGGCCAGACCCTTTTACATTGTGAATATTACCGGTAGGGATCCTGAAAAAACGGTCGAATACTTTTTTCTGATAAATATTCGCTATGCCGGGGCCGTTATCTTGTATACTTATAATAACGTTATTTCCTTGGTGGCCACAGCTGATATTTATGACTGCATTTGGCGACGCATATTTCAGCGCATTATCAATAAGATTATAAAACACATTGGTCATATGCATGGCATCGCCGTTAACCATATATGGTTGCCCATCAGACTTAAAATTAACGATCGCTTTTTGCTGATCTATCAATAGTTTTAACGAGCTCAGTACGTCGTTAATGCCTTTCTGTATGTCATAAGAAGAGAGGTTTAATACGTTGTGCCCCCCGTCCAGCTCATTCAAGTTAAGCACTTTTTCAATCATCATATTAAGCCGTTGCAATTCGTTTTGGCTTATATTTAGATAATTATTCAGTTTTTCGGGATCATTTGCAAGGTTGTATTTAATAATGGATTCTAATGCAACAGCAACTGTGGCAACCGGGGTTTTAAACTCGTGGGTCATATTGCTGGTAAATGCAATTTTTGCATCAGTATATAAACGCTGGTTGCGTATCAGCCTCAATAAAAAATAAAAGGCAAAGCCGGTAAACATAACCATGAGTACAGAAGAGAGCAGATAATACCGCATCAGGTAAATAACCGTTCCGTTTAACCGGGGGATTATAAGCTGGTATTTATGCAGATATTTTAAATTGTAGGAATATATGCCACTAGTATAAGCTGCACTTTTAAATGCCGCTTTCGAAACCGACATGGAAATGAGTGTATCCCTACCGTAATCATACAAGGCATAGGCAGTTTTCTCACTAACTCCCAATCGCTTTATTCCTGTACTAACAGTTGCCTGCATTAGTCTGAGTGAGTTATTATCAATCATTTTAAGCTCGGCTGGTGTTTCTTTATTGTACCTGATATCATAAACAGGTTCTTTCTTTTTTTGAATAGCATTGCTGAAATTAAATTTCAATTCAACTACTGTACTATCGGCATCTATACCATAATGAAAAGTATTATGGACACCGTTAATTTTAAGATCATCAAATGCCTGCCTGATCTGGACCCATTGCGGCGAAAGGAAGAATTCCTTTAACCTGTAATTATTGACAAAACGGTCATTCCCATTTTTGTCTTTAATTAGTGAAGCATACATTGTGTTTTTAGCAGCATCACTTACAACACCTTCAATGTTTTGTTTTAGAAGCGCTTTTTGCGAGATAAACAGCTGCCTAAGCCATATAACCTGCAAAACTATACTTACCATTATTGAAAGCATAATTAACGGATAGGCATATTTGGAAGAAAGCCATTTCATAAAGCCAAGTTCATAATAATTTAAGATAAGGCAATTAAGCAATTTACGATTTAACTCTATTTAACTGAGTTTAACTTTCGTTTAGGTACCGGTAATGTAGGTTTGGAAAAAGAATTACTATGAAAGCCATTAGCCTGATTGCATTGTTATTGATTGTGAATACTACGTTTGCCCAGGTGCAAAGAGTGGATAAAGTGCTCGACTCCTGTATTAAAAGAAATTTTAATGGGGCAGTACTAATTGCCAAAGATGGAAAAATAGAGTACCTGAAATATACAGGCATTGCCAACAGGCATTATGATATAAAATATTCCGATCAAACCATATTTCATTTATGGTCGGTTACCAAAACATTTACGGCTGTTTTAATTATGCAGCTATATGAGCAAAAAAAACTCAGCTTCGATTCTACCATATCAACCTATATACCTACATACAAGGGTGTGGCGGCTAAAAAAGTAACCGTTAGGAACTTGCTGACTTATACCAGCGGGATGTTCCATAAAGATATAACTCCTGAATATTTACTTGAAGCCTATTCAAATAATATATGGCCATTGGACACCTTTATTAACAAATACCTTTCCGAAAAGTTAATTGATACGCCCGGTACCAAGTTTAATTATAACAATGGCGATTTTATTTTACTAGGCAAGATAATAGAAAACATATATGGCAAACCCTATGAACAGGTTTTAAGAGAGAAAATATTGATACCGCTAAAAATGCAGCATTCCGGCTACCTGCACCATGAAGATATTATAAAAAATATAGACGAAGGGTATTCGAACCGGGACTCAAGTACAACCGAGTTTTATATGGGCACTAATTATTACAGTGATAATTTTTACTCCGCAGGGGCTATGTATTCCACCCCTACAGATTTGTTAAAGCTCGACCAAGCCATTTTTAATCATACCATACTGAAGAAAGAGACTGTCGATTTAATGCTTAAACCCTATCATGAACTTGGTGATGTAACATATGGCTTTTGGGTGTACCCTAAAAAATTTGGAAAGATAAATACCCTTTTGGCGGAACGGCAGGGGACGGGTTTTGGGAATCACTCAAATTGGATTCATCTGATTGATAAAGGATTGACCTTTATCTTATTATCAAATACAGATACAGTAGACCTGAATAAAATGAGGATGGATGTTATAGCAGCATATCTGGGGCAATAACTAACTGTTATGCAATTACTTAAGGTATTATTTAACTCTATTTAACCGAGTTTAACTTTTGTTTAGAAAGCAGCTGCCTACGTTTGAGAAAAATTAAACTATATGCTTAGGACCTTTATTTTTTTCACATTTCTTTTACATATGGCATTGCTTGTATGTGCACAAACTACCGGCTTTAAGGGTACCATCCATGATAATCAGGGTAAACCGCTTGATGCAGTAACCGTGGCTTTATCCAGGGAGGGCAAACCTGTAGCAATGCTTTCTACTTATGATGGCTCATTTGCAATGGCTGGGATTAAAGCTGGCAAATATCAGCTTGTGGTAAGCTCGGTGGGGTATGATACATTAAAAAGGATTATTGTTTTACCGCTGGATACCGTGCAATTAACAATGAAAAGCGTCAATAACCGGCTAAACGAAGTAGTGGTAACATTTAAAAAACCAATTATTGAACGCAAGATAGATCGTGTTGTATTTAATGTAGAAAACAGCATTGTAGCAAATGGCGCAACTATATGGGATGCACTTAATAAAGCGCCCGGGGTACAAACCACTTTTGATGGGAATGTAAAAGCTAATGGTAAAGATGTTTTGGTTTATATGGATGACAAACCTATACGCATGTCGGGCGATGAGCTAAGTAATTACCTTAAAAGCCTCCCATCAGACCAGGTTGCCAAAATAGAAGTGATTGCTAACCCGCCTTCACGCTATGATGCACAGGGCGGGGCGGTTATCAATATAGTATCAAAAAAGATAAAGACACAGGGGCTAAATATTAATGTAAACAGTGCATATACACAATCGGTTTATGGCAGTTACAGTGCGGGTGCCAACTTTAATTATCGCAAAAACAAGGTTAATATTTATGGGGGTTATAGCTATACCTATAGCAAAAAAGATCACGAAGAAACTGAATACATTATATTTGATACTCCGGGCAATTACGCTTATTGGGATAACAGTAAAAAAGGTATCCGCGAGCGGGCATCAAATAACTATAAACTAGGGCTTGATTATAACCTGACAGATAACCAAGTAATTGGCTTTTTAATAAATGGGTTTAATGGTGATAATCAGCGCACCAATAATGTTGCTACCAATATTTATAATAACCATAAACCGACTATCGATTCGCTTTTAAAAACAGGGAATTATACAGCTGGTAATACTAATCAATATGGTTATAACATCAATTATAAAGCGAAACTGGATACTTCAGGCCAAACACTCAACCTCGATATTGATTATGCACCTTATCGTAACAATAGTAATCAATTGGTGAATAATCTGTCTTTTCTTCCTAATGGTTTCCTGGCATCTGACCCATACAAGATCAATACATCGTCTAAACAAAGTATTGATATATGGTCGGGGAAGATGGATTATACTTATACTTTTAACAAGAAATGGAACATGGAAGCCGGCTTAAAATACAGTAGTATAGTCACCAATAACCATTTTGATTTTTTCAACGATAATACCGATGTGCCAATTTTGGATAAAAACAAAAGCGATGAATTTAAATACACTGAAAACACATCGGCAGCTTATGTAAGCGCTAATGGCACTTTAGGCAAATTTAGCATAGAGGCAGGGTTACGCGGAGAATACACGCATACCAAGGGATATTCCATCACACTTGATTCTGTTAACAAAAACAATTATTTCAAACTGTTTCCAACGTTGTTTTTAACCTATACATTAAGTAAGGATAATGAGTTGAACGTTTATTACAGTAACAGGATATCCAGACCTGATTATTGGAGACTTAATCCATTTAAATATTATACAAGCCCCTATACTTACCTTGAGGGGAACCCGGCCCTTAAGCCATCCTATATTCAAAATGTCGAGTTAGGTTATACTTATAAACAGCAATATAACTTTACTTTGTTTTACAGGGAAACCGATGGCTACTTTAGCAATATCACTGTTCAGGATAACGTGAATAAGATATTTTATGATACGCAGCAAAACCTGGATAAAAGCATTGAGACTGGATTTTATATTTCAGTACCTGTAAACCCACTGGAGTGGTGGGAAATGAACAATTTTATGCAGGCATCATACAAGCAGGAGAAATCGGGATATTTACGAGGCAGTTATGATTATCATACTTTGGGCCTTTATTTAAACACAAACCAGGCCTTTGTAATAAATAAAAAGGAAGGACTAAAAGCTGAAGTAAGCGCCTGGTTTTCGTCCCCGTCTGTCCAGGGGATATACCATCTCGCCAGAACATTTGACGTAAGCAGCGGGATAAGAAAAACTATACTGAATGGGCAGGGAACTGTACGCATTGTAGTTAATGACATTTTTTATGGAAACCCATACAGGATAAATGTAAACTACCTTAATCAGCATAATGGCTTTTATGAGAAAAATGATACAAGAGCTATTTCAGTTAGTTTTTCTTACAAACTTGGTAAAAACAAGATAGCTGATGCACGGAAAAGAGCTACATCAAGCGATGATGAAAAAAAGAGAACTGGCAACTAAGCTGTAATCATTCAATATAAACAAGGAAGCCACTTTTAAAGTGCCTTCCTTGTTTTATTTGATATTATTAGTTTCTACAAACCATCAAAAACAAAAGTTTCTTTTTCTATTGGCTTTCTTGGCAGCATATCAGCCCTTACACTGGCCTGGTAAACAAATGACGCTACAATAATTGAAGCTTGTTTAAGATCTTCAATTTGTAGATGATCGTAACCATCCTGGTTGCTGTGGTGCGTGCGGGTTTCATAATCAATAGGGTCTTGTATAAATTCAAAACCCGGTATGCCTGCCCAGTCAAATGGAAGGTGATCCGTTGAACCTGTATTTTTAAGGGTCACTGTGCTTGCGCCTAAATCAGCAAATGGTTTAAACCATTCTTCAAAAATGGGTTTTACAGCTGTATTACCTTGTGCAAAAACTCCTCTTATTTTACCTGTTCCGTTATCAAGGTTAAAATATACAGATACTTTAGCTTGTTCAGGTTTTATAGCCATATCAGCACCCCTGAAATGGGTTTTTGCATATCCATATGATCCTAATAAGCCTTGCTCTTCACCACCCCATAACGCAATACGGATGGTGCGTTTAGGTTGAAGGTGTAATGAATCAAGCAGGCGAACGGCCTCCATCATCACAATACAGCCTGCACCATTATCTGTTGCCCCGGTTGTTGCTGCCCAGGCGTCCATATGACCGCCAAGCATTACCAGCTGTGATTTTAATTTAGGATCAGATCCGGGAATTTCAGCAACAACATTGTAGCCTTTAGTGTCTTCATCAGTGAATTTTCCTTTTATGTTCAGGTTCAGCTCAACTTTATGACCTGATTCAATAAGCCTTTTTATGCGTTGTCCGTCTTCTGATGCTATACTTACTTTAGGCATGCTTGCAGTTGAATTGTTTTTGTACCCATTAAAGCCCTGTACAAAAACAGTTCCGTTAACATTAGCGCTTCCAGAGTTTATTACAGCTAATGCCCCCGATTTATTATAAAGTTCTTCAATCCTGTTAATAATCTTGAAATAACCAAAATAACCTTCCATTTGCTTACGGCTTATCATATAAGTATCCTGCATGTTGGTTAGCTCGGTATCAGTTAAACGTGTTGCCGATGGTTTGAAATTTTCATCATAACCCGGGGCTTTGCCAATAATCAGGATGATTTTACCCTTAAAATCGTTAAGGTGCTGGCTCAGGTACGTGGTATCCATAGATTTTGACTGCGGTAAAATAACAACTTCAGCGTTTACTTCACCTTTAGTATTACCGCTCCATGGTTCAGGATAGGCTGTTATCGACTGTGAATATGGCACTTTCATCGATATGCTGAAATCTTCTATTTCCCAGCCTTTACCGTAATTACCCCATGGTTCAAAAGCGGCATTAACGAGACCCCATTTTTTCATAGTTTCAATAGCCCACAATCCAGCTCTTTTATAACCGGAAGAATTGGTAAGGCGCGGACCTGAAACATCGGTAAGATAATGGGCAATTGTTGGGATGTGCGAGTTACTCAGTTCGGCTTTTCTTATTTTGGAGAAAACAGCTGTATCAACTGTTTCCTGCTGTGCTTGCAGGCTTACCGTCGCTAACATTAACGCCGCAAAAATTGATTTAAAGGCAAAGTGCTTCATGTTGGTTGATTTAGTGTATGGTATAGTTAAAATAAAACTATAGTATTGACTCCGTAACCACAATTTTTGTTACAAATAAATTTCAAACTACATTACCCAAATATTCAATAATTCATAGCTTTAAATCCTCTTTAGTAGCAGTGGATTCTGCGCTGCCTTTTTCATTCTGTTCCATTACCGATTCTGTATCAGCAAATAATTTACGGTCTTTATTCAATGTGGGAGCTACCCCAAATATACCGATACCTGCTATTGCAAGTATCATAAACAGGATTAAGGCACACGTCCTTATAATCCTTTTCAGATGTTTCATAAATTGTTATTAAAAAGCACGACAATGCTGGTTGTTCTTCAGCAAGTCATCATAAAAAATAAGTTGATTCGTCACCAGCGCTTTGAGGGATAGGTTTGTGCTGATAGAAAAGATAGTTTGATAAGGAGGAAATATCCCCACTGTCAAGGCAGATGATCCTGGTTTTTACCAGCCTGCTATGCACATACACTAAGTTAATGGCGGGAGTGGTCAAAAACGACAGGCTATTAAGTTTACCATGTGTATTTCCAAAGGCCCTGTTAAACGTTATACTTTTTACAACGCGGGTTTTATTACCTATTACCAGCGTGGTTTTCAGTGCATTTGGTTTTGTCTGAGTTTGAACGATCAGACCCGAAAAACTAAAAAAGCTCATCAGCAAAATGGCAGCAAAAAGCCATTTTGAAAATATGTTTTGATAATTATGCTGACGGGTATTATCCATTTCGGGAATAAAATTACAAAGAATTATTTAAAAGTATGTTTTTTAAAAAATGATGTGATTTGAAAGATAGAAAGAAACTACCTCTC
This sequence comes from Bacteroidota bacterium, assembly GCA_013286325.1. Lineage (GTDB taxonomy): Bacteria > Bacteroidota > Bacteroidia > Sphingobacteriales > Sphingobacteriaceae > Mucilaginibacter. The sequence continues at coordinate 12,444 of JABDFZ010000092.1, forward strand.
GCGCGCAGCAAAAAATCCAATACTACTTGTAATCTTGTCCCATTTACCACCCTATATTGTCTTTGTTACACCTTAAATACCTGATTTTAAGACAATACATTTGAAGATGCAGAATAACGTTTCATTAAAAGCAGGGAGCAAAGAATGGATAGCCCTTGCTGTATTGGCATTGCCCACCTTACTCGTATCAATGGATACCACCGTGGTTTATCTTGCTATCCCTTCTATAAGCTCGGCGCTCAAGCCAAGCGGTTCGCAGCAATTGTGGATTACAGATATCTATGGGTTTATGGAAGCTGGATTATTAATTACCATGGGTACTTTAGGTGACAGGATAGGCCGCCGTAAATTATTACTGATTGGGGCTGTAGCATTTGTAATAGCATCAGCATTGGCCGCTTTTTCAAAAAGTGCCGACTTATTAATTGCTGCACGTGCCTTATTGGGCGTAGCCGGCGCAACCCTGCTTCCATCCACGCTTTCATTGCTGCGTAATCTGTTTCACGATGATACACAACGCTCATTTGCTATTGGGATCTGGACTACCTGTTTTTCTACAGGCACAATGCTTGGTCCGCTTGTCGGCGGTTTCTTATTGAGCCATTTTTGGTGGGGTTCAGTGTTCCTGATGGGGGTGCCGGTTATGGTATTATTCCTTATCCTCGGACCTTTACTTTTGCCCGAATTTAAAGACCCCGGGACTGCAAAGTTCGATTTTATAAGTGTATTTCTGCTGATAGTTTCTATACTGCCAATTACTTATGGAATTAAGGAAATAGCCGAGCAGGGTATTGCTTTTGTATTTATAATGCCAATATTAATAGGTTTAGGATTTTCTGTTATTTTTTTACAAAGGCAAAACAAATTGGCCGACCCGCTAATAAACCTTAGTCTTTTTAAAATTCCTCCGTTCAAGATAGCATTGATCACACTTCCTATTGCGCTTTTTATATGGGCCGGAATTCTTTTGTTCGTGGGTCAATATTTGCAATTAGTACTGAACATGAACCCTTTTATAGCAGGTTTATGGACATTACCTGCAGCTGCAAGCAGTACGGTAGCATGTGCCTGTACCGATGCGTTAAGTAAATTTATCCGTAAACCTGTGCTTGTTGTTGGCGGGCTGGTTATAATGGGTATAAGCCTGGTTTTGCTTACACAGGTAAGCAGTAGTTTGCCGGTTCTTATAATTGCTACCGTTTTATTATCATCAGGGTGCGGTGTTGCCGTTACGCTGAGTACCAATATGGTTATGACGGCTGCCCCGCCAGAAAGAGCCGGAGCTGCAGCAGGTATGTCAGAAACCAGTACGGCTTTGGGAGCCTCATTTGGTATTGCTCTACTTGGCAGTATCGGGGTGGCTGTATATAGATATTATTTGGCGTTTGTAAAAATGAATGGAGTTCCGCAAACGGCTATTCATGCTGCTGCAAATACATTTGGGGCGGCTGTAAAAATAGCAAGACAACTTCCTGGCGAGGCTGGCAAAAAGCTTATCGAACTAACACAAACAGCATTTTTGCAATCTTTCAAGGTTACAGCAGGTGTTGCGGCAATAATTGTTTTTATAATTGCAGTTGTGGTTGCAGTAGCATTTCGCCGTTATGGTAAGCAGCAGCCTGATAATCTTTAATGGCAACTGCATTTGCTGCTTCGTTAACTACTTGCTGCATTTCTTTCACAAAACTCTTGAATATTTTTTCCTTCCACGGGAATTTTAACAAAATGCTAAACAGGGTAGTTTGAACCCATAGTTCCTTTTTTGATTTGGGAACCATCTCTTTTAAAACTGTTATGCCTAATTGCTGGTTCTTGTCAATAAACCCCTTCATTAGCTTTTCGTAGCTACTAAACGCATTGCGGTAGCTACCATTGGCTGCTGCAAGTTCTCCGGCTAAAACATAGGCGCCAACCATTGCCAAACTTGTTCCCTGACCCGAAGCAGGGGAAGGGCAATAACCTGCATCGCCAAGTAATACCACACGACCATGAGACAAACTATTCATTT
>JABDFZ010000093.1 GCA_013286325.1 Bacteroidota bacterium
TAATATAAATGCAGGAAACCAATCATTCAATGTTAAGACAGGTGGCAAATACAAAAACCTGGATGAAGTAACCGGCACCGTTGTTTACAATGCCAACGGAAGGATTGTATACCTGCGTGATATTGCTTCAGTAAATTTTGAGAACGACGAAGAAAAGCACATAACCCGCCTGAACGGCCACCGGTGTATTTTAGTGGATGCTGCGCAGAAAAACGGGGCAAATATCAGCCAGACACAAAAGAAATACCTCCCGGTATTACAGGAGTTTGAAAAGACACTTCCGGCTAACATTAAACTGGTTAAAGCATTTGATCAGGCTGATAATGTAAATAAACGCCTCTCACATCTTGGCGTCGATTTTCTCATTGCCATTGGGCTGGTGCTTTTTACCTTGCTGCCGCTTGGTAACCGCGCTTCGCTTATTGTGATGGTAGCTATCCCGCTGTCGCTGGCTTTGGGCATTGTCGGTTTAAACTTATTCGGGTTTTCGCTCAATCAATTGACTATTGTCGGGTTGGTGGTGGCGCTGGGATTGCTTGTCGACGATAGTATTGTTGTGGTAGAGAATATAGAACGGTGGCTGCGCGATGGTTATTCCAAAAAAGAGGCAGCGATCAAAGCTACCCGGCAGATTACGCTTGCCGTAATCGGGTGTACCGCGATGTTAGCCATATCCTTTTTGCCAATGTTATTCCTGCCGGCAGGGCCAGGCGAGTTCATCCGCGGGCTTCCAATGGCTGTGATATGCAGTGTACTGGCGTCAATGATCGTGTCGCTCACAGTGGTTCCTTTCCTGGCCAGTCGGGTATTAAAGGATCATATTGCCCCTGAAGGCAACTTCTTCCTCCGTGTCCTAAAAAAAGGCATCAGCAGCACTTATTCAAAGCTTATGCATCGTGCGCTGAACAGGCCGGTTTTGACCCTGCTGATCGCGTTAAGCTTATTCGGCGTTTCAATGGCGCTTTTCCCGGTTATTGGCTTTAAACTGTTCCCTGCATCTGAAAAACCGATTTTCCTGGTCAATATCCGAATGCCGCAGCAAACAAGCCTGTCAGAAGGCAACCGGATCACCCGGATGGTTGAAGATAGCCTGGCTAAATGCCGGTTGGTTAAGTATTATACGGCAAACATCGGCAAAGGAAATCCGCAGATCTATTACAACGTACCCCAGCAGCCGGAAAAATCCGATTTTGCGCAAATATTTGTCCAATTAGATGAAGATACCAGGCCATTGGCTAAAAAGAGCTTAATTGATACATTGAGGGCACGTTTTGCCTCGTTCGCCTATGCCAGGGTAGAAGTTAAAGACTTTGAACAAGGCCCACCAATTGACGCTCCTATCGCGATAAGGATCTTTGGGGATAACCTGGATACGCTCCGCAAAATTTCTTTCCAGGTCGATCGTATAATTGAGGCCGACAAAGGAACCGTTTATGTTGACAACGACCTGAATACACTTAAAACGGATATTAAGCTCAACATTAATAGGGAAAAGGCGAGAACGCTCGGTGTGTTTACTGCCGATATTGACCGCACCCTGAGGCTTGCAATAGCAGGGCTGAAAATAGGAACATTTACTAACGAAACTGGTGATGGTGATGATTATGATGTAATAGTCAGCTCTAAACATGATAAGTTCGCTATGCTTGATGTATTCAAAAATCTTTTCGTTAACAACACGCTGGGCACGCCGGTACCACTAACGCAATTGGCGACGGTCAATTTTGAGACCTCCCCCACCGCATTTGGGCATTTCAATAAAAACAGGTTTGTCGAGATCACTGCATACACACAAAAAAATGTACTGGCGAATAATGTATTGAAGAGGATTGTACCGAAATTGAATGCCATCAAAATGCCTGGGGGCTATTATTATAAACTTTCGGGAGAGGCTGAAAGCGAAGGAGATGCTTTCGGCGGCGGCTTTATTACAGTGATATTGCTAACCGTATTCCTTTTTACAGCCGTGTTGATCCTGCAATTCAAGACATTCAAAGGTATGCTAATTGTTTTGTCGGTGATACCACTTGGCGTAGTCGGCGGTGTTTTGATGTTATTTCTATCAGGTAATCCAATGTCTTTCATCGCTATAATAGGGTTTATCGGACTTGCCGGCATTGAAGTTAAAAATTCTATCCTGTTAGTTGATTTTACGAATCAGCTGCGCATGGAAGGAACTCCTCTTGATGAAGCTATTGAAAAGGCAGGTGAGATACGTTTTCTGCCAGTGATACTTACCTCGCTTACGGCTATTGGGGGTCTTATACCACTGGCAATGAACCCAAATCCACAAATATCACCGCTGGCACTTGTGCTTATTGGCGGGCTCATTAGTTCAACCATCCTTTCAAGGATTGTTACCCCGGTGATGTATAAGCTTATTCCGCCACAAATAGATGACAAAGAATTATTAATATCGAAACCAAATTTTGAAGAAAAAAGCAGGGCCTAATTATTTATAAATGAAAAGGTAGTTTTTGACTTTCTGAATTTTTGTTAAGTACCTATAAGTCTATAGTTATTGACTATTTTCCGATACAAAACTTACTGAAAATATTCTCCAACAGATCATCTGTGGTAACTGCGCCTGTAATCTCGCCGAGATAATATAGCGCCTGCTTAATATCCATAGCTAAAAAATCGGAGGTAACGTTGTCCATACCGTTGAGCACCCTTATTAAGGCCTCTTCCGTTTTTTGCAGCGCTTCCAGGTGGCGGATGTTGGTTACCAGTGTTTCATCCCCGGTAAGCTGATCTTTTATGGCTGACTTATAAATGGCCTCCTTCAACGTATCAATATTAACTTTTTCCTTCGCCGATATTTCAATGAAGTCCGGTGTTCCTGGTCCAAGGTCCGGAGCGTAGTTTGTCTTTTCCCTAACCTCTAATCTCTGATCTCTAATCTCTCTCACCACCAAATCCATCTTATTTGCTACTGCAAGCATAGTTATCCCCGGCTTTTGCAAGCTTGCAATATCCTGATTCAGTTCGTCATTGGTTATTACAGAAGCATCGTAAACATAAATAAGCAATGCCGACTGGCTGATCTTTTCCATAGTGCGCTGTACACCTATCTGTTCAATGGCATCAGTAGCTTCTCGGATTCCTGCGGTATCTATCAGCCTGAAGTTTATCCCATTTATATTCAGTACCTCTTCAATGGTGTCGCGTGTAGTGCCAGGGATGTGGCTTACAATTGCCCGTTCCTCGTTCAGCAGAGCATTTAACAGGGTTGATTTGCCCGCATTTGGTCTGCCTGCAATAACTGTATTCACGCCTTGCTTAATTGCATTCCCTAATTCAAACGAACGGATCAGGTTGCCGATAACCCTGTTTATCTCATTGATGAGTTTTTTAAGCTGATCGCGGTTTGCAAATTCTACATCTTCTTCGGCAAAGTCGAGTTCCAGTTCAATCAGGGAGGCAAATTGCACCAGTTGATCGCGCAGGGCTTGCAATTGATTGCTAAACCCTCCCCTAAGCTGATTTAACGCCACCTGCTGCGATGCTTTTGAGTTCGAAGCAATCAGATCAGCCACAGCTTCAGCTTGCGACAGATCAAGCTGTCCGTTTAAAAATGCCCTTAGGGTAAACTCTCCGGCCTTAGCAGAGCGTGCACCCTTTTTGATGAGCAGCTTTATGATGGATTCAATAATATAGGCAGAACCATGACAGGAGATCTCTACCACGTTTTCACGCGTGTATGACCTGGGCCCAACAAATAATGAAACCAAAACCTCATCCAAAATTATATCGCCATCTGCAATACTCCCAAAATGAATGGTGTGTGATGGTTGTTTAGTCAGATCTTTCCCTTTAAAAACGTTGTTAGCCATAGTAATAGCATCCGGCCCCGAAAGGCGGATAATGCCTATAGCCCCGGTTCCGTTTGGTGTGGCAAGGGCGACGATAGTTTGGTCATTAGTCATTGTGTCATTAGTCATTAGATCGTTTGCGGTGAAGCAAGCGAATAAACAAGGTGCAAAGTTCGGCATTTAAAGGGAGTTTTTTGTTGCCCGTATGCCATAAACACCGCAGCCCAATTAGCAGAGAAAGTTATTATGCCGTATTTTTGTTGCATGGCAAAGGCGGTTCCATACAATTTTGTGCTCGATTATCTTCCGGATAGCATCGTAATAAAATACATTTTTGGCTGGCACTACGTTTATTGGGGTAAAAAATTAATGGTCATTCTCTCCAAAAGCCTGAAACGGCCTGAGTGGGACGGAATTTGGATAGCAACGGAACGGGAGCATCACGAAGCCCTTTTTAACGATGTGCCGGAACTACAGCCATTTTTTATGGACGGAGTAGAAAGGGAAAGTAACTGGCTATTGCTACCCGCTCAAGCTGAAGATTTTGAAACATCAGCAATTAAAATTTGCGAAATGGTTTCGCATGGAGATACAAGGGTCGGGCGGCTGACAAAAAAGGCGCCAATGAACCGGGATTAAAGGATTTTATCGGTTTTAGGGATACATTAACATCATATTAGTGGCTGGCTTTAACACAATATTCCCTACTTTCGCCTTATTATGGTAACCTTTTTTGAAGCCTCGCTCGATACTATTTCTGTACATCATGTTGGCAATCCGTCAATAAATGAGATGTATTCGCTTTCTGATAATCCGCTTGAACTAAAGGATGAGATCATCCCCAACCTGCTGATGCAATACTTTTTAAAGCCTTTTGAAAAAGCTAATGAGGTTTATCACCTCACCCATAGCAGCGGCGATCTTAGTCTTAACGAAGTACATCATTTTGTAAGCAGGGTATTTAAGCAGAAAGAGAAATTTCACGAAGCGTCTGAGCTGATTGCGAAGTATCTTTTTAAGGTTACCACCCACCCCAATATAAAGGGCGGCGAGCTGTATGTTGTGTATTTCAATAAAGTTCAGATTGAGGGTAACCCGCTGGATGCTATTGGCATATTCAAATCGGAGAATAAGGAGACCTACCTGAAGGTTTACCCTGACAAGGGGGGCTTCCAGGTTGATTATGAAGAAAATGCCATCAACATAAACAAACTTGATAAAGGCGTACTCATTTTTAATATTGAAAAGGAGAATGGCTACAAGGTGGTTGTAATAGATAAAAACAACAGCGGAGGGCAGGATGCTGCTGTGTATTGGAAGGATGATTTTTTACAGCTCAGGATCCGTAATGATAGCTATAACCAAACCAGTAACGCTTTGGGTGTGTACAAAAACTTTGTGACCAACAAGCTTGATGACGAGTTTGAAATGAGCAAAGCCGATAAAATAGACCTGCTGAACCGCTCGATGAAGTATTTTAAGGAGAAAGACACTTTTGATATGGACGAATTTACAGGCGAGGTGATTGGTAACCCGCAGGCAATTGAATCGTTTAAGAACTTTAAGAACCAGTACGAGCAGGAGTTTGACAGCCCCATTGCCGATACCTTCGAGATCTCGGATAATGCCGTTAAAAAGCAGGCAAAGGTTTATAAAAGTGTATTAAAGCTGGATAAAAACTTCCACATCTACATCCATGGTAATAAGGATTTAATTGAGAAGGGTTTTGACGATGGCAAAGCCATGAATTATTACAAGGTGTTTTTTAAGGAGGAAGCGTAGGGGATTTCATTGATTATCGGGAAGATTACACCGGTTAAGATTGATTAAATTTCATAAATCGGTGCAATCGCGTTGAATCAGTGAAATCACAATAGTCTTTAAAACTTCTCCTCAATGCCCAACCCAAAAAGGGCAAAATCATATTTAACCGGATCGGCCGGGTCAAATTCTCTTAGTTGTTGGGTAAGTTCAACGGCGGTTTGCCAGTCAGTTTGTTTGCGGGTAATGAGGTTTAGCTTACGGGCAACACGGTCTACATGCAGATCGCATGGCACAATAAGTTCCGATGGCTTAATATGGTTCCAGATGCCGAAATCAACCCCGCAATTATCTCTACGTACCATCCACCGTAAAAACATGTTCAGCCGTTTGCAGGTAGATTTTTGCGAGGGTGAAGAAATATGCTTTTTGGTGCGGTGCGGAAAATCGGGCAGGGAAAAGAAATAGGAACGGAAATGGTTGAGGTATTTCTCTATGGGCTCTGCTTCTACTGCATTGGCGCTACGATCGCCTGGATAAGATCTTTCACTATCGTTCAAGATGACAAGCTGGTTAAATGGTGTTTCAGCTGGTATGAACGCCGACTCAAGCGATTGATGATTTTCGTAATGATACCTAAAGAACGCTATAAAATACAGTGTATCAATATCATTAAAGGTACGGTGTTTAAATTTCAGCAGCTTTTTCAGGTCGGGTTCCTCATGGTTCATTATAAAATCATAAGGTGCGCCATCCATCAGGGTTATCAGTTCCCGGCATTTATTAATGATAGTAACCCGTTGCCCCCATGCAAGCACAGCTGCCCAAAGTCCCATAATTTCAATATCCTGCCTGTTAGTAAACAGGTGCGGAATAGAAACCGGGTCGTTCTTTATAAAATCAGGTTGATTGTATTGAATAACTTTGCTATCGAGAAAGGCTTTTATGTTATTAAACATGTAAATAATTTACCTGATTGTCATTGCGAGGGAGGAACGAGCGCGGCAATCGCGAACTTTACAGAGTGGCTATGCATTGTTCGCGATTGCTTCGTTCCTCGCAATGACAAGTTTGTTATGAAAGTGCCTGCTTCAAATCTTCAAGTAAATCCTCCACATCCTCTACCCCTACGCTCAGGCGCAGTAGATTGTCAACTACGCCAGCCTTTTCACGCTCGGCTTTTGGGATGGAGCCATGCGTCATGCTTACCGGGTGATTAATAAGCGATTCAACACCGCCCAATGATTCTGCAAGTGCAAATACTTTAAATGATGAGGCTATGCGGTAAGTCTCCTTCAGATCAGCCCCTTTAAGTACAATAGAGATCATACCGCCAAAACCGCGCATTTGTTTTTTGGCAATTTTGTGGTTAGGATGGTCGGTAAAGCCCGGCCAGTATATCTTTTCAACTTTGGGGTGCGTTTTCAGGAATTCGGCTATTACACTGCCATTTTCGCAATGCGCCTTCATACGCAAGTGCAGGGTTTTTATACCGCGCAGCACCAGGAAACTATCCATAGGACCTGGTGTTGCACCGCAGGCGTTGTAGATGAACCACAGGCGTTTGTATAGCTCTTCATCATTAAGCATCAGGGCACCCATTACCACATCGCTGTGGCCGCCAATGTATTTGGTAACCGAGTGCATCACAATATCGGCACCGAGGTCAATCGGGTTTTGCAGGTATGGCGAGGCGAAAGTGTTATCAACCGCAAGGAGGATATTTTTTTCTTTGGCTATTTTTGAAATTGCTTCAATATCCACTATCTGCATGGTAGGATTGGTTGGTGTTTCAATCCATATCAGCTTTGTATTTTCACTGGTATACTGCCTTACTATCTCCGGGTCGGCAAGGTTTAAAAAATGGAACTTAATGCCATAATTAGCAAACACCTTAGTAAAAATGCGGTATGAGCCTCCGTAAAGGTCGTTCCCTGTAATTACCTCATCACCCGGACTAAGCAGCTTCATTACCGCATCAGTAGCACCCATTCCACTCGAAAATGCCAAACCAAAACGGGCATTCTCCAAAGCAGCAAGGCAGCTTTCCAATGCCTTACGGGTTGGATTGGTACCCCGCGAATACTCAAACCCCTTATTATCTCCCGGCGATTTTTGCCAGTAAGTTGATGTCTGATAGATCGGCGTCATCACCGCTCCGGTAGATGGATCGGGCTCCTGCCCTGCGTGTATTGCTTTTGTTGCGAATTTCATGATTGTGCTTTCAGCACAGTCCATAGTCGATAGTCCATGGACCATAGTAAAAAACTAAACTCTCATAGCCATGGACTATCGACCATTGACTATGGACATTTTTCTAATATGCCCGGGCAAATAATACCCTTTGTTTTGACGGACGGCCAGTTAAAATGCACTTGCCTTCTTCCTGTTTATTATCCAAAGGTATACAACGGATTGTTGCTTTAGTCTCATCTTTTATCTGCTGTTCGGTTTCAGGCGTACCATCCCAATGGGCAGATATAAAGCCGGGCTGTTCATCCAGCATGCGTTTAAATTCATCGTAACTGTCAACCTCGGTAGTGTTTTCAGCCCTGAATTTTAAAGCTTTCTGGTAGATGTTATTTTGAATCTCTTCCAGCAGGCCCTCAATGTGTGCTGCTAAACCTTCCTGACTCACGGTTTCCTTTGTTTTTGTATCACGACGTGCCAGCTCAACGGTGCGGTTCTGCATATCACGGCTGCCAATTGCTACGCGCAACGGAACACCTTTTAATTCATATTCAGCAAATTTAGCTCCCGGGCGATGGGTATCGCGGTTATCAAACTTAACCGAGATGCCTTTAGTCTTCAACTCTTTGGTAAGCTCTTTTACAAAGCCTGTAATACTTTCAAGCTCTTCGTCGTGCTTATAAATTGGCACAACAACAACCTGTATAGGTGCAAGTTTTGGCGGAAGCACTAATCCGGCATCATCAGAGTGCGCCATTATCAATGCGCCGATCAACCGGGTTGATACACCCCATGAAGTTGCCCAAACATAATCCAGCTTATTCTCTTTATTAGTGAATTTCACATCAAATGCTTTTGCAAAGTTTTGCCCTAAAAAGTGCGATGTACCGGCCTGTAAAGCTTTACCATCCTGCATTAATGCCTCAATACAATAAGTATCCAGGGCACCCGCAAAACGCTCATTTGGTGTTTTTTTACCCTTTACTACGGGTAATGCAAGCCAGTTTTCGGCAAAATCGGCATAAACGCCAAGCATTTGCTCGGTTTCAGCAACGGCTTCTTCAGCGGTAGCGTGAGCGGTATGTCCCTCCTGCCATAAAAACTCTGTAGTACGCAAAAACAGGCGCGTACGCATTTCCCACCGAACAACGTTAGCCCACTGATTAACCAAAATCGGCAGATCACGATACGACTGTATCCAGCCTTTGTAAGTATTCCAGATGATAGTTTCGGAGGTTGGGCGAAGGATCAGTTCCTCTTCCAGTTTTGCGGTTTCATCAACAACAACCTGTCCGTTCTCATCAGTTTTAAGGCGATAATGCGTAACAACGGCACATTCCTTGGCAAAGCCTTCAACATGACTGGCTTCTTTCGAGAAAAAGGATTTGGGTATCATCATGGGGAAATAGGCGTTAACATGCCCGGTTTCTTTAAACATGCCGTCAAGCACAGCCTGCATTTTTTCCCATATCGAATAACCATACGGCTTAATGATCATGCAACCTTTAACCGGTGAATATTCGGCCATATCGGCTTTAATCACCAGGTCATTATACCATTGCGAATAATCTTCGTCCTTACTTACAACCCCTTTGCTCATATTTATTTTTTTGAATAGATTTTTAATTTTTCCGAACGCCAAATTTATAAATTTATAAGCTGTCTGAACCATGATTCGTAGGATTTTAGGATTTTCATGATTTCAGATACCATATCAATCTAAAAACAAGTTCCTCGTACCGGTTAGTCAGGGTCATATTTTATTTCAATTCCGCAATCAGCAGTCCAACTTCCGAAATAAAATGAAACAATTCCAAAACCGCACATCCGAAAACCCAAATCAATCAATCCACTATTTATACCCATATTTGTACAGAATATGACTTTGCTACCACACATAAACGAACAATTTGCCGGAGAAATCTGGCGCATGGAAATTGACGGGCTTAGCAATACCTTATTTATTGAGGTAAGAAATAATGAAGATAAAACGGTTCATTTTGGGTCGATAGATCTTATCAGCGGCAAAGTATACTTTAAAGGCCTTACCACTCCCGAACGCTGGCTAACGGGCATTGAAGCCGGATATGATGGGGTGTTGCTTATACATTATTATCAATCAGAAACCGGGCCAACGCATAAAGGATTATTGGCTATTGACGCATTTAATGGTAAAACCTTATGGAGCAATTATTCGTTCGCGTTAGATCATTTAACAATTAGCGGCCCTGTTGTATACGATACCCGCCTGCAACCCCGTAAATTTTTTATTGCTGATATAAAAACCGGGGCAACAACCCGCATTTACGAACCTTATGTTTATTCGGAGTTAAAAAACGACATCGTTGTACCTCAACAAATTACATCCGAACATTTACCCGTTAATTTGGTTCCCATACATCCTTATGGAAATATAGTGCATTACCTTGAGTACAATAATTTCAGAATTGTATCTTTGCACGCGTTAAAGAGCGGGGAACTGATACAGTTGCTTTATGTATTTGACAAAGAGCGTAAGGTTCATGAAGATTTATTAAATACAGATATACAAAAAATTCAACCCGAGGCGTTTATATTGCATAAAAACCACTTAGTTTATATTAAAAATAAAACCTGGCTAAAGGTTTTATCACTTTAAATTATTGATTGAAAGTTAATTATGAGATTTAAAATTTTATTGATAACCATATCCTTGTTTACATTTTCGGCATCATTATTTGCTAACCCGGTAATTGATTCGATAGGTGTAAAAAACAACGATGGTAAAAAAATGGTATTGTTTAAGGTTAAGGCCGGCGATACCTATTACTCCATAGGAAGACGCTATAATATAAAACCTGCCGTACTAATGAAGTTTAACGGCGCTAAAAAAGAAACCTTATCGTTGGGTAAAGTTGTAAATGTACCAACCGATATTCCTTTCAAAAAGTCAAAATCTAAATCGAAAGAAACAGCAGAACAGCCTGTTAAAGAAACCAAAAAAGAAAAGAAAGCAAGGCTTGCCCGCGAAGCTAAAGAAGAAGCGGCAGCAGAGAAAAAGCATAAGCATAAAAAAACAGAAGAAGAACAGCCACCAGTTGAGCAATCTGAACCTGCACCCGAACGCGTTGTTGTTCAGCAACCGGTACAGCAGCAACCTGTTCAACAGCCGGTGCAGCAACCCGTACAGGATAACACACCTCCAACACAATATAAAGTATCAGCCGGAGAAACTTTGTACTCAATAGCTAAAAGGTTCAGCACTTCGGTTGATGACATTACAAAGCTTAATAATTTAACTTCTACCAACTTAAGCCAGGGCCAGGTATTACTGGTAAAACCCGGATATGTTGCCGCGCAACAACCTGTATTACACACAGATACCCAGCAAGCTAACAGAACTCCTACAACTCCGATATTAAAGGATAGCAGCAGCCTTGCCGAACATCATTTAGACGCAAACCGGTTTGGCTTGTACGAAAAGAATGAAAAAGGAGTAGCAACCTGGATTGATGATCCAAGTCTTGATCCCAGTAAAAAACTGGTGCTTCACCGCACCGCTCCTATTGGTACTGTTGTAAAAATTACAAACCCAATGACTAACCGTACCACCTTTGCAAAGGTTGTTGGCAGCTTTACCGATAGTGAATCGACAAAGGATGTTATTATTGTAATGACTAAAAATGTTGCCGATTCGTTAGGCGCTTTGGATAAACGCTTTCGTGTAACTATAAGCTACGGTAGCCCGAATGAATAAACCGTTTATTATTGGTATTGCAGGAGGCAGCGGCTCGGGCAAAACATTTTTTTTGAAGTGTTTCCTTGAACATTTTTCCGATAATGAGGTGTGCCTTATTTCGCAGGATGATTATTATATCCCGGTGGCGCATAACATGACCAAAGAGGAAAATAAGCTTTATAACTTCGACCTGCCGTCAACTATTGATTACGAGCATTTTGAAGATGACATTAACAGGTTGATAAACGGGGAAACCATTATTAAAACAGAATATACCTTTAATAACCCCGACGCTATACCTAAAGTACTGGAGATAAAACCTGCCCCGATTTTAATTGTGGAGGGTCTATTCATCCTTCATTTTAAAAAATTATCGGCATCGCTCGATCTTAAAATTTTTATTGAGGCCGATGATGATATAGCCCTTCAGCGCCGCCTGAAACGCGATTTACTTGAACGCGGCTACTCGCACGATGATGCGATGTACAAATGGATAAATCATGTTGTACCGGCTTATAAGGAGTATTTATTACCTTACAAAAATGAATGCGACAGGATTATTGTGAACAATACCCATAAAGCCGAAGACATCATCTGCGTAACCGAAGAAATATCAAAAGATCTGCGCGAAAAAGTTTTGAGCTAAGCTGTAATATTCTGTTTGCTGAAATTTTGCTTTACAGTTTCCCATTCATCACGCAGGATGCCGTAATAAGCAGTGCTTCGCCTAAATCCATCAATCATTATAGTGTCTTTACGCAGGATCCCCTCAAATTGGCCACCGATACCTTCAATGGCCTTCCGGGATGCAGAATTTCTTTCATCTGTTTTAAATTCCACCCTTTCGGCACCGAGTTCATCAAAAGCATAACTTAATAATAAATATTTACAGTTACGGTTTAAGCCTGTTTTATGAAAACCCCTGCCTATCCATGTTTCGCCGATCTCCAGTTTTTTATTGGCGTTTGATATATTTAAAAAGCTGGTGCTCCCTGCATAGGTATTGGTTGTTTTATCAAATATGATAAAAGGATAACGTTGCCCGCTTTCCCTGTCAGCAACTGCCTTTTCAATATACTGGGTAAGCAGCTCTTTTGAGTGTATTGGTTTGGGCGAAAATTGCACCAGTGTATCATCTTCGGTTGCAATAGTTAAGAGGTTGTCTGTATCGGTAATAAGTAACGGCCTGATCAAGGCAATTAGGTTCTCGAATTTTACTTCTTTATGAAATTGAAAGTTCATGGGTTGTGTACATTAGCGCGTCAAATATGAAGAATATTACCATTTTGATTATAGCTAAAAAATAAAATAACACTATGATTGCAAACGAGATTAAAATTAAATACATAGGCGGCCCAACTGCATTATTTGAGGCAGGGGGACTGAAATTTTTAACCGATCCTACATTCGATCCAAAAAACACAGAATATCCCACAAACCTGTACACGCTGTATAAACTAAACGACCCGGCAGTTAAAGCAACTGAACTGGATGATATTGATTTTATACTATTAAGCCACGATCATCATTTTGATAATCTGGATAATTCAGGACGCATATTTTTAAATAATACAAAACTTGTTATAACTACACCCGATGGTGCAGCCAGGCTTGGCGGCAACTCAATTGGCCTTAAAAATTGGGAAACTATTGATGTACCAACCAAAGATAACCGCATACTAAGCATTACGGGTACACCATGCAGGCATGGTCCGGTTAACGGCGATCGCGGCCCTGTTACAGGCTTCGTGTTAAATTATAAAGGAGAAAATACAGGCGGCGTTTACATAACCGGCGACACAGTTTGGTACGAAGGCGTTGAAGAAGTTGCTAATCGCTTCGATATAAAAATTGTGGTTGCGTTTTTAGGAGCAGCAGTAGTAAAGAATGTAGGATCGGCGCACTTAACCATGACAGCCGATGAAGCCGTTATATTAGCGCAACATTTTAAAAACGCTGATATTATCCCGCTTCATTTTGAGGGTTGGGAGCATTTTACAGAGTCGCGCCCGGAAATTGAAGCTGCTTTTAGCAAAGCTGGTTTACAGGATAGGCTTAAGTGGTTGGAGTAGTCCATTGTCCATGGTCGATAGTCCATAGATCAGGTGTTGATTAAATTTTAGCCATGGTCTATGGACTATCGACCATGGACTAAATAACCATCTCAGGTATATCTCCTTCTACAACTAATTTTCCGCTTGTAGCTTTTCTAATTTCATCTACGCTTACTCCGGGTGCCCGTTCAAGCAATTTAAAACCGCCTTCGGGCAAAACATCCAGAACTGCCAATTCGGTTACTATTTTTTTGATGCAATTAATACCGG
The DNA here is from genome assembly GCA_013286325.1 of Bacteroidota bacterium. GTDB lineage: Bacteria > Bacteroidota > Bacteroidia > Sphingobacteriales > Sphingobacteriaceae > Mucilaginibacter. The sequence continues at coordinate 13,809 of JABDFZ010000093.1, forward strand.
TAAGCGGCAATGTGCACTTAGGTAATAGTTTCGATTCGCCAAGCTTATTTACATGCTGCATGGCTACAATAATATTCTCGGCTGATGCCACCAGGTCCATTGCCCCGCCCATTCCCTTTACCATTTTACCGGGTATCTTCCAGCTTGCAATATCTCCGTTTTCCGATACTTCCATTGCACCTAATATGGTAAGGTTCACCTTTTTAGCCCTTATCATGCCAAAACTCATAGCCGAATCAAATATCGCCGAACCGGGCAACATGGTTATGGTTTGTTTACCAGCGTTGATAACATCGGCATCTTCCTCACCTTCAAACGGAAATGGCCCCATACCCAACAATCCATTTTCCGATTGCAGTATAACATCAATATCATCGGGTATGTAATTGGCCACCAATGTGGGTATACCTATGCCCAGGTTAACGTAATATCCGTCTTTTATTTCTTTAGCAATTCGTTTTGCTATTCCTTCTTTGTCAAGCATTATATTGATTTGAAAATTTGATGAT
>JABDFZ010000094.1 GCA_013286325.1 Bacteroidota bacterium
AATGATGTTTAAATCATTGCTATTCATTTCGCTTTTCAGAAAAATTTTAAAAAGCTAGTTACAAATATGTACCTTTGAAGTGGCTAAAAATCTGTGTCACAATGAAAAAACTTGCAAAGTTAGTAATCTTTACCCTAGGGCTTGTTGTGCTGTATTCGTGTACCAAACCAATTGATGCTATAGATAACTTGAAAAAATCGTGCCTTTACGATTCAAAACAGGATTATTTCAAGAAATGGTCAAATACCTTTACCGAAATAGATACTTACAATCAGGCAGGCACTTCTATAGTGTCCAAATCATTCATTTATCCAATTGGCTATTTTCAGCTTAGCAGTAATTCTACTTATAATGTAGTAAGCGATGGTGTGCCACTAAGCGGCACATGGGATGTTAACGATAGTTGCAAGCTTGTGCTTGATGCAGGTACTCAGCTTGAAAGAAAATTTAATGTTATGCTGCTTAGTAAAGATTCACTTACATTGAGTCGCAAAGATAACGGCATTATGTACATCCAGCATTATGTATCATTTAATTGTCCTGAAGTTCCTTTGCTGGAAGCCCAGTGGGACAATACTACTATAGTAACCGAATCTTTCAATAGCACCGGAGTAACTGGTTCTTCCATCGATTATCCTGTAGGCTATTTTAGACTAAATGCCGACTATACCTATAACAGGGTAAGTGATAACGTTCCTTTGGATGGTGTTTGGCAGATCAACGATGCTTGTCAGCTAGTTTTGGATAAAGGCACACCGATAGAGAGGACTTTTGATATTCAAAAGCTTACACCCGATTCTTTAATTATCTGGCGAAAAGATATTTCTCAAGGGTTTAACTACCTTCAAAAATACAAAAAGCACTAATCTGCTCGCTTAAAGAACAAGGTTCTCAGGGTTTTAGCAACCAACTGATAACCTTGTTCTTCCAGATACTTATAAACCTCTGAATTCTGAAGATTAGTAAAATCAATCCTGTCTTCTACCAGGATGAACGATGGTTTATATTTTTTCCAATTATTTGATTGTAATACTTGCAAGTCAAATCCTTCAACATCAATCGTCAAAAAATCAATTTTTTGCCCTTCCGGCAAATATTTATCCAACACGTCTGCAAGGGGCAGGGTATCAATTTCAGTTTCTTTTATTATTTTATACTTAGCAGATGTATCATTCCTTTCCTGTGAAAGTTCTTTTGAAAATCCGTTAAGAGCGGGTTCATTAAAGCAGTAAAAGATTAATTTATCCTGTTTGCTGCTTACGCCTATATTTAAATTAATATCTCTTCGTCTGAAAATATTGAAGGCCTTGATGGCGTTGGGCGTTGGTTCGATATTGATACCATGCCAGCCTTTTTTATAAAAAAACAATGTATTTGAAAATCTGTAAGGATGGTGGGCGCCTACGTCTACATAAAAACCTTTATATCCTTTTTTGCCCTCATAGAATGACGCCAAAACCATGTCTTCACCTTCCTGCGAATATGATGTTAACGATTTAAAATAATTTACAGGTAAAACCTTTAATAGTGTTTTTTTCAGATCAAACATTCGCCAAATTAACGACAATCTTTACAGAGTTTAAAATGATAAATAAGAATCAAATTGTAGGCGTCGGTAAAGCCCCCTCAAAACCAACTTATCCGGTGGTGGCTCACAGGTAAGTGTAGCTTATAAAACTACCTTTATTGTGAAGGGTTGGGCTTAAAAATTTCTTTGGGTAAAGTAACAATTTAGTTTGTGCCTTCCATTGCTCCAACCAAATAAAATTCTATTATTGTAATACCGTATCGTCAGGTTAACAATTAATGAAATCGTTTAAATTTTCGAAAATTCCTTCCCTTCTAATTGTTAAGGTATTTTTACTCTGGCTTATATTGTTTCTGCCACATCTGGTTTCAGCGCAAACGGATAGGGAGTTTTGGTTTGTGGCACCCTATATTAACGATGAAGGGCGAGACTTCGACAAACCTATTGATCTTCGCATTACAACAATGTCTACGCCTGCAACAGTGGTTATATCCATGCCGGCTGATCCTTCATTTATTCCTATCACCCAAAATATAGGTGCAAATTCTACAGCCAGTATAGACCTCACTGCCTGGATAAGTCAACTTCAAAGCACACCTGCTAATTCAGTTTTGAACAAAGGCCTGCTGATTAAATCGACGACGGATATCACTGCCTATTATGAAGTAGTAAGCGGTTTTTGTAATTGCGATCCAGAAGTATTCTCACTGAAAGGGAAAAATGCATTAGGCAATGAGTTCTTTATTTCATCACAATACACCTATGATGAATCAACTGCTTATAATTCAAGTAATTCGTTTGATATTGTGGCAACTGTGGATAATACACATGTTACTATTACTCCTACAAAAGATATTGTAGGGCATAACGCAAATATTCCATTCACCGTTATATTAAATAAGGGGCAAACCTACTCGGCAGTTGCTGTTAGTAAAGTCGCAGCTGGTCATTTGCAAGGATCGTACATCACTTCAGATAACCCGATTGCAGTCACATTAAAAGATGATTTAGTGCAGGTCTCAAGTTGCGCCGACCTTATTGGTGATCAAACTGTGCCGACAAATGTACTGGGTACTGAGTACATCGTTACCAAAGGCTTTCTAAGTCCAAATGATAATATATATGTTTTAGCGGTGGCAAACGGTACATCTGTTTATGTGGATGGAAATTCTACTCCTGTAGCTGTACTGGCAAAAGGAGAATCGGTCACACTTAATTTATCAAACCCCAGCACTTACATACGTTCTAATCAAAACGTATATGTTTACCAATTAACTGGTAACGGGTGCGAAGTTGGTTCGGCAATTATTCCAAAAATAAATTGCACCGGTTCTCAAACTGTTAGCATCGTAAGAAGCAATAGTGATCTGTTTGCAGTTATGATTACAACAAAAAACGGTAATCAAAACAACTTTACTGTTAATGGCAATAATACGTTAATTAAAAGCAGTGATTTTGCTCCTGTACCCGGCACTGGGGGGGCTTATGTCACAGCAAGAGTTGATCTTAGTGGTGCTGTTTCGGTTGGCAGTGCGCTAAATTTTTCAAATTCTACCGGAAAATTCTCATTAGGTTATATAAACGGGGGAACAAATGACGGAGTGCTTTATGGATTCTTTTCTGATTTCAAATCAAGCAATGTTCAAAACAGTTCTGTAGAAACTTGCCCGTCGGGTTCTGCGCAATTATCCGCTTATGGGGGTGTAACTTATAAGTGGAGCCCCGCTACAGGGCTTAGTGATCCTAATATTGCTAATCCGATAGCATCACCCACTGTCACGACAGATTATAAGGTTACTATTACATCTGCCGACGGTTGTGTAGATTATGCTGATGTACTGGTAAAAGTTTCTGGTGGCTTAATCGCCAATTTCTCTATCCCGCAGGAAATCGCACCTGCTATCATTGATGCAAGTCCTGGCCCCGATGGGGTACGAAGAATAAGCATTATCGTACACAATGGTACCAATGTAAGTGCTGTTACCCCAACAATAACAGCTAGCAATGGAGCGGATGTTTTACCAGCATCAGGCGCGGTGCAAAACTTTACCAACCCGGTAAATTATACCGTAAACCCCAGCTGCCCTCCCGCATCTTATACTGCCCAAGTGTTTTACGCTCGTACTGCAAGCACCTGTACGGGCACTTCAGCAACCATAACGGGCGATACACCTACCCCCGCTGGTGCTCTTCAATGGCAGATATTAACAATTGTAAACGGGACGAATACATGGGTGGCTGCAACAGGCACTAATAACGGAATAAACTATCAAACCCAAGCATTAACTAACACTACCAATGCGCCCATAATCTTCACCTTCAGGCGGCAGATAACTACTGCGTTTGGCACTACCTATGATTCTTATTACGATGTTACCGTTTATCCGGCGTTGATCAACAATTATGATATCAGCCAACCACCGGGATCCCCGATGGTATTTTGCGGCACTACGGATGCAGAATTTCTAAATGCTCCCGGACCGGCAGGCGGCAATGGCATTTATACTTACCAGTGGCAAAGCGCCCCTGATGGCTCTCATTTCACTGATATACCCGGCGCAATACTTCAGGGTTATAACGCACCGGCGTCTACCAGCACTATTTCATATCGCCGGATCATAAAATCGTCTAACTGTGTGCAGCTGATAAGTAATGTTATTACCTTGACAGTAATACCTGTGGTATCTCCGGGTACAATAACCCCTCCACCGATTACCTCTTTTTGTGGCGTAAGCAGCGGTTCAACACTAATTGTTGGTAGTATTGCAACAGGCGGTAACGGCGTTTACAATTACCAATGGCAAAGCTCGGCAGATAATGTAAACTTCACCGATGTTAACGGGGCAACAACTAAAGATTACGACCCATCAGTAATAAATACAAGTACTTATTATCGTCGCACAGTAACATCAGGAGCTTGTGTTACTCCGCAGGTGAGTAATGTCGTTTCACTAAATATCATTCCTGCTATTGCAAATAATAATGCGACTGCCCCAGCTGTAACCTCATTCTGTGTATCAGGCGATCCTGGTAATATCCTGGGCAGCACACCCATGGGGAGCGATGGTACCTACGCCTACAAATGGCAAAGTTCCACAGACAATATAAATTTTACTGATATTCCAGGGGCAATAGCTAAAGATTTTGATCCACCAGTGATAACGGTAACTACTTATTTTCGCCGTACTATAACATCAGGCGTATGTACTGTTCCTGCTGTAAGCAATGTTATAACTATAACCGTTTTACCTATAGTAACAAACAATAACATAACAGCACCTGCAACATCATCATTTTGTGTATCTGGAGATCCATCTACAATTACAGGCAGCACACCTATGGGGGGCGACGGCACGACATATACTTACCAATGGCAAAGCTCAACTGATAATATAAATTTTACCAATATAACAGGAGCTGTAAGTAAAGATTACGATCCATCAGCTTTAAGCGTTACCACCTACTTTCAACGCACCGCAATTTCAGGAGCTTGCACAACGCCTGTGATAAGCAATATAGTTACCATAACTATTTTGCCTGCTTTAGGCAACAATTCAATAAGTCCTCCATTAATTACAAATTTTTGTTCGAGCGTTAACCCTGACATTATTCCTGGCAATTTTCCTTCAGGAGGAGGTGGTGCAGGCACCTATAACTATCAATGGCAAAGTTCGACAGATGGTATCAATTTTAATGATATCCCGGGGGCTAATGGCGTTGATTATGATCCGCCACCATTCAGCGTCAGCACTTCTTTCCGGCGAAACGTAACCTCGGGTGCATGTAATGTGCCGTTGTCGAGCAACGTAATTACGTTCACTATAAAAACCAGCCCGACCATTGTATTATTAGATGCAGTCCCTCCAATATGTGCGGGCAATACCGCAATAATTAATGTTATCTCTCCACAAGCGGATTTAACCTATAATTGGTACGATTCTCCTGCAAAAATCAATCTTGTATTTACAGGAACAAGTTTTACAACCCCGGTATTAAATGCTCCTAAAACCTATTATGTCGAGGCTACAAATGGCACATGCTCCAGTCCGGCGCTTGCAAGTGTTCAGGTAATTGTAAATAACTTGCCTACGCAACCTGCATTAGTAAAGAACCCGGTATCGGTATGCTCAAACACGCTTGCCATTTTGGATGTTCTGAATCCACAGCCAGCATTAATTTACAGTTGGTACTCAACGCCTTCAGGCGGGAGTTCCGTGTTTACGGGCACCGAGTTTACAACACCACCTATAACAGGCAATATTACTTATTACGTTGAGGCAAAAAACAGCTCCGGTTGCGTTTCGTCAATACGTACAGCAGTAAGTGTTATTGTAAATCCCTTACCACAGGTTTCTGTTCAGGGAGCAAGTATCTGCCCTAACACTAGTACAATGCTAACCGCATCCAGCACAGACCAGAATGCTGTAATAAACTGGTATTTAAGCGCAACCAGCAACAGCATATTATTTACAGGCAACACATTCTCAACCACTGTTTTAAATTCAAATACAACTTATTATGCCGAAGCTGTAGATAATGTAACCGGTTGTATTTCTGCAACGCGCAGCCCTGCTCAGGTAACAATGTTACAGCAATTAGCTGCACCTGTGGTTAATGTAAGCGCAACTACTGTAACCAGTATCACTTTTAAATGGGATGATGTAAGCGGTGCAACGGGCTATCAGGTAAGTACCGATAACGGGCAAACATTTAGCGATCCAAGTTCAGGTTCTAATGGGTTAACACATACAGTTTCGGGTTTATCATTGCAGCAAAGTATCACCATTATTGTACGTGCTCTTGGGACAACCACTTGCCAGTTAAGTAATAACTCGGCAGCAGTTACTGGCACTGCAATTCATCCATTGGAGGATCAGATTTTTGTTGCAAACGCCTTTACCCCTAACGGCGATGGTAAAAACGATGTGGTATATGTCCACAGTCCATCTATAAAAAGCCTTAAATTTTATGTGTACGATCAATGGGGCGAATTACTTTATACGTCGCTCAGCCAAAGCAATGGCTGGGATGGTACCTTCAAAGGGAAAAAGGAGCCTGTAGGCGTATATGTATATTATTTGGAAGCCATTATGAATGATGGGCGGAAGCTGACTAAAAAAGGAACGATTACATTATTAAGGTGAAAAAGATAGCGGTAATTATAGCAGTATTGCTACAGGTTGGGGCAGCAAGCAGGCTGAAGGCGCAGATCGATCCGCACTTTTCGCAATATTATGCTTATCCGTTATGGCTTAACCCCGCGCTTACTGGGGTTATTGATGGAGATATGCGCATAAATGCCAATTTCAAAGATCAGTGGACAAGTATTGCCAATGGCTACAAAACAAGTGCGCTTTCAATGGATTTTCGCCCTACTGATAAGGTGGGCATTGGCTTTAATATAATAGATCAGGCTGCAGGCAATGCAGGTTATAATTATTTTGCAGCTTACGGGTCGTTTGGTTATGGAATAGCAATATCGCCCGATGGCACACAGAAACTCCATTTCGGCCTTCAGGCAGGTTTTATTAACCGGAGCTTCGATCCCAGTAAATTACAATTCGACGATCAGTATAACCCAATATCCGGATTCGATCCTAATGCCCCAAGCTTTGAAACTTTTTCTGCCACCAGCGCAACCGTATTCGATGCCAGCGCAGGTATATTTTACTACGATGGCGACCCGCAAAATACTGCAAATGCCTTTGCAGGCATCAGCGCAGCACACATTACAAATACAAAAGACCCTTTTGCCGGTAATAGTATAGACAGCAAGCTACCCATTCGTTATACCCTCCATGGCGGCGTGCGTATCAAGGCTTCTGATGTTTTTGATATCACTCCTCATGCTATTTATATCAAACAGCAAAATAATCAGATCAAGGCGTTAGGAGCTTATTCCGAGTTTAAGTTTCAGGATGATAATGGGCTAATATTAGGGGCAATGTATCGTTTGGGCGATGCAGCAGTAGCCGATGTGGGCTATCATGTCGGCAGTTTAGTTATGGGCATCAGCTATGACTTTAACACGTCCTCATTAAGTGCTGCAACAAGTGGTCAGGGTGGTTTTGAACTATCTATAAGTTATGTATTTAAACATCACCGGGCAAATCCTTCAATAGTATGCCCTAAATTTTAAAAGGAAACAAAAGGTCTTTTACTTTCTAAAAAATCCTGCTAAACTGATTGGTGGCTGTTCATCCAAAAAATTTTATCTTTGAACATCCATGGATCAAACTATCATCAGCGGAAATGTTAAAACCGCATACGACGAATTTTATCAAAAGCACGATGAGGCCTGGCGCATGCTTGGGGCTAAATATAAGGCACAGCATATTATTGATGTTTGCAAGGGGCGCATCTTTAAAAAAGTGCTCGAAGTTGGCGCCGGCGATGGCAGTATTTTAAAGTTTCTTGCCGATCAGGATTTTGCACCCGAATATCACGCAGTAGAAATCTCCGAAAGTGGTGTGGAACACATCAAATCAAGAGATATTAAAGATTTAAAATCTGTGCAGCTTTTTGATGGTTACAAGCTGCCTTTCGGCGATAATAGTTTCGATCTTATCATCCTCTCGCATGTATTAGAGCATGTAGAACATGAACGGATGCTATTACGTGAGATTAAGCGTGTGGCGCGCCATTCCGTTATCGAAGTCCCGCTCGATTATAAAGCCGGCGTTGATAAAAGGATAAAACACTTTTTAGCTTACGGGCACATCAATGTTTATACTCCAACCTCGCTTCGTTACTTATTAAGCACTGAAGGTTTTGTAGTAGAAGACGACCTGACATCAATGATAGAGCCTGAAGTAACCCGCTTTAATACTTACATCAACCAGAAAAAACCTAAAAGCTTTGTAACCAGTTTAAAGATATCTACTGAGTTTACTGTCAAAAATAGCATAGGCAAAATCTTTGGTAAAAAAATGAATGAACAATTAGCCAACGCTTATACCGTTCTATGTAAAAAAGCCGATCAGCACGTAAATATATTTTAAACTGTACCAATATCAACCTTGCACGAGTTAGCCGGTTTTTAAAAGCAAATTCGTATAAATTAGTGTAATTCAAAATGCAAAACCTTGCTCCTGTCGCCTTATTTGTTTACAACCGGCCCGAACACACGCGCCGTACATTAAGTTATTTACAGAAGAATTTATTGGCAGACGAATCACGGCTTTTTATATTTTCCGATGCCCCAAAAACTGAAGACGATAAGCTTAAGGTAGAACAGGTTAGGCAACTGATTAAGGAAGTATCGGGTTTTAAATCCGTTAAGGTAATCCAGCGTAAGGAAAATCTTGGGTTGGCCAATTCTATTATCAGCGGGGTTACTCAATTGGTAAATGAATACGGAAAGATCATTGTTTTTGAGGACGATCTGCTTTCCTCACCTTATACCCTGCAATATTTTAATGAAGCATTAACACGCTATGCTACCGAAGAAAAAGTGATGCACGTCGGCGCTTATATGTATGAATTAGCAGATAAAAAATTACCACAAACTTTCTTTTTTCGCGCAGCAACCAGCTGGGGCTGGGCAACATGGGCACGTGCATGGGTAAATTTTGAAGAAGATGTTGATGTACTGCTCAACCAATTCGACAAACATAAAACCGACCAGTTTTCCATAAACGGCACCATGAATTTCTGGAAACAGCTCACAGGCTTTAAAGCTGGTAAAAATAATTCGTGGGCAATCCGCTGGTATGCTTCTATATTTTTAAAAGGCGGCTTAACGCTAAATCCTTCCACCTCACTTATTCAAAACATCGGTAACGACGGTAGTGGTGTACACTCCAATAAAGAAAACATGTACCAGGTGCGCATAGGTAAAACTGCTATAAAGCAATTCCCAACCGAAATAAAGGAAGACCAGCACGCCTATGCCGCAATCAGGCATTTCCTCAAAAATCGCAAAGGCACGCTTCTCCAACGCGGAATGCGTTTTGTAAAACAGTTACAGGCAAAGTATTTGGTGAAGAAATAACTCACTAAAATTTATATATCACTATGATTAATTATTTTTATTGATGAAAGAAACTGAATTTAAATTCGAACCTGTTTGGGTTTCAGTTTTGGGTTTATTGGGACTGTATATAGCATATCTATTTTGCAAAGACATAATTCCGGATCTCAAACTTGATTCTATAAGTGTTGTAGGAATTGTTGGGGCTTCTTCGCTTTTGCTTCTTCTTCTCCCTATGTCATTAAAAATGATTTTTGGTATTCCCGCAATAAGATTAACTTCAGATCAATTAATTGATAATGTAGTTGGTATTAAAATAGAATGGAAAGATATTAGTGATATAAGAATTTCGGGTATTGCAAAGCCGTTTATAGCTATCACGTTAAAAGATAAAAGTAGTTTTTTTCAAAGTATCTCAAACCCCGTTAAACGATTATTGTTAAGATGCTTTTTCCTCATATCATCAGGAGATGTTTCAATAAATTTGGCTATGGTTGCAGGAGACAATGAATCCATAGTTGCTTTAACCAAAGTTTACTGGAACAGATATTATGGAATAAACGACTAGAAATACCATGCTCATAAGTCTTAAGCCCTAAGTCAAAATAATTGAAATTGGACTTTAGACTTACAACTAAAGACTTCTGAGTTAAAAATAGTCTATCCCTTCAACCCCTCAATCTCCTTCAAAGTCTTTGGCAAATATTTACCCAGCAACTGGCTGCCTGTATCAGTAATTAAAAAATTATCCTCAATCCTTATTCCGCCGAAATCGCGGTAAGTATTCAATACGTCATAATTTATAAAATCGGCATATTTTTTCTCAGCCTCCCAGCGGTCAATCAGTTCAGGAATAATATAAATTCCCGGCTCAACGGTAAGCACAAAACCAGCTTCCAGCTCGCGGCCCAACCGTAATGATTTTAACCCGAAGATAGATGTCTCCTTTTTCAAATTATCCGTATAGCCAACGTATTGCTCACCCAGGTCTTCCATATCATGCGTGTCCATACCCAGCATGTGCCCTAAACCGCATTGAAAAAACATGGTATGCGCTCCGGCTTCCACCGCTTCGGCTGCATCGCCTTTCATAATACCTGCCTGCGTTAACCCTTCAACCAGTTTTTGGCAAGCTGCCAGATGGATGTCTTTGTATCTTGTACCCGGTTTCAGTAAACTTATAGCATGGTCCATTGAAGCCAACACCACCTCGTATAGTTCCGCTTGCCTGCTGGTAAAGCTTTTGCCAACCGGGAAAGTACGGGTAAGGTCGCCGCCATAATGCATGTCATTTTCAGCGCCTATATCGCTCAAAACCATCCGGCCTTCCTGCAAGGTATTCCCGTAATAATGGGTATGCAGTGTTTGTCCGTAGGTAGTTATAATTGCAGGGTATCCCAAATGCGCATTATTTGCAATGGCAACTTCATGCGCCTTGGCTACCAGTTCATACTCTTTAATACCAGGGCGGGTGTGTCTGATAACTGCCATTTCCATATCCACGCTGATGGATACCGCTTTTTCCATTTCCGCAATCTCCAATGGTGTTTTTATTACCCGTTGTGAGATAACTGCTTTTATCAGTTTTACCGATACATACCTGGCAATGTCTTCTATACTGGTATTTAACCAGGCTGCAAGCTTAATTTTATTTTCAGGGCGGTAAGGCGGCAAAATATGCACCTTACGGCCTGACGTCATAGCTTTATGTATGTAATGGGTTACCTGATCGTAAGGTCTGGTCTGTGTAACCCCCACCATTCCTGCCATTTCGCTCACAGTTGGCAGAGTGCCTGTCCAAACAATATCATCAATAGTAAGCTCATTACCGAAAATCACTTCCTCGCCGGTATCAGTATCAATAACCGCAGCCAAACCATGCGTGTCCAATCCGAAATAATAAAGAAAACTACTGTCCTGCCTAAACAGGTAAGTGTTATCCTTATAGTTCATGCTGCTGTCTTCGTTGCCAAGTAACAGCACAAGGCCGTCATGTCCGATATTTTGTTTTAATACTTGTCTGCGGTCAGTATAAACCTGCTTGTCAAAAAGATGAAGATTCATGTTACAAATATAACCGGGATTTAGAGATTTGAGGGATTTTGGATGAAGATATGTGCAATTCTTAGCACCCATTAATCTTGGTCATTTCAAATCTTTCATAATCTCCTCAATGGCCTTATCCAGTTGCGGATCTTTATTTTCCAGCCTGTCAGTAAACCCGGTTTTAACATAAATATCCGGACTCACGCCTGTCTTTTCAATATCCTTACCATCCAGAGTAAAACAGCCCCAGGCAGGTATCCGGTAAAACGATCCGTCAACCAAACCTTTACCGCTTGTAAAAATTATCCACCGATAGGTTTCGGTACCTATTACTTTACCCAGTTTCAGTTCTTTAAATCCTGTTGCTGTCATTTCCCCGTCGCTCAGTGTCTGCTCATTAATCAGCAGCACAATAGGTTTTGCTGCAGGGGCAAAGTTTGGCTGCGGGCTTTTTTGACCTTCTCTGTATTGCCACTGCAGGTATGGTCGTTGCGATAAAAACCTTAACACAGCGTCATGCACGTTGCCGCCTGTGTTGTAACGCAGGTCAAGTATCAGTGCGTCCTTTTTGTAAGCATCATCAACCATATCCTGTAAAAATTCAGTTAATGCTTCCCCACCCATATTTTTCATATACACATAAGCAATACGGTTCTTACTTTTTTCGGTAACTGCTTTCCTGTTGCTTTCTATCCATTCATCATACAAATTCTCAACAAATTCGTAACCCTGTTCAGGATGAAGTTTTACCGAAACCTCTTTGCCGTTACGGTCAAAGGTTAACTCCAGTTCTCTTTCGTACGATGGCTTGGTGAAGTAAATATTTCTGTCCTGTTTTTCATCTACAGTAACACCATTCACAGCTTTTAAACGGTCGCCGGCTTCTATATCAACTCCTGATCTATAAGTCGAACTGGTCTTCAATAATGACGACACTTTGTAAGGGTCTTCATTATCAAATACTACTCCGGTTTCCATTGTATTATAAGTTAGCGTTTTACGTTCTTCGCTACCGTTGGAGTAAAAACCCTGGTGCGATGAGTTCAGTTCACCAAGCAAGTCGTTTAGCAGCAACCGCAGATCCGAACGGTTATTCAGGTATGGTAAATAAACACTATAGCGATCATGCATTTTTTTCCAGTCAGCGCCGTGAAAATTGCCATCGTAGTAATTCTCTTCTAATCCGGCCCAGGCCTCATCAAACATCTGTTTAAACTCGCCGTCAAGGTTCCGGTCGAATTTATAGCCAATGTCAATCTTTTCTATTTTGTTATTGTCAATATTCAATGTATAAATATTACCGTTTGCACGCGCATAATATTTATCTCCCGATTGAACAATCTCATAATTTCCGGCATCATCACCGTTAACCTTTTCGGTTTTATTATCCTCAAAAGGCTGAATGGTGGTGCGGTACATCACCCATTTCCCCTCAGCATGGTTCGATACATAATAAACCAAAGTTTTATCACCTTTTTGAATTACGTACGGTGCATGCTGCATACCAAACTCCGGGCTAATTTGCTCCATGCGTTTCATGATATCTTCCGTATCAATCACAATATCTGCCGGCGGTTTGGGTGCAGGTTGTTCAGACAGCGGCTTTTTCTTGTCATTCTTTTTGTCTTTTTTATTGGCCGTGCTGTCCTTCTTTTCTTCTTTAAACAATTCCTTAAATTTATCTAAGCGGAAGGCGTCATCAAATTTTTGAAGCGGCATTCTGTAAACATGCGCATCGCCGCCGCCCGAAGGGTATTGCGGCTGTGTACGTACCGATGCAAAATAAATATACTTCCCATCAGGCGACCAAAATGGCTCAGTTTCAGTAACCCCACTATTGGTAAGGTTGATGATCTTGCCCGATTTTATGCCGTAAACAAATATATCCTGCTCAAAATTGCGGTATGCCGTATACACCACATATTCCCCGTTCGATGAAATATAAGGCGCTGAGTTTTCAAAACCCCAAAGCTCATCATTAGCAATAGTCTTGCTTTCCAGCGTTTTCAGGTCTATTAACCGCACTTCATTACGCCCGCTCAGGTAAACACCTTTGGTATGTTCTTTATTTAAGGTTAACATCCTGTTGCTTTGTTTATCGCTGGTTATTTGCTTTTCCCTGCCGCTTCCATCGGCA
>JABDFZ010000095.1 GCA_013286325.1 Bacteroidota bacterium
TGATAGAGTTAAGTTTTACACCGCGCAATACCGCTGATATGCTTTTTGTGGGTAAGCTGTATATAACACTTGATGGTAACTATGCCGTAGAAAAGGTTGAACTTTCTATCAATAAAAACATCAATCTTAACTTTGTTAACTCGATGAAGGTTAATCAGGAATTTGAGCAAAATCCTGATGGTCGTTTTCACCTGAGCAAAAGTACCACACTGGCTGATTTTGGCTTAACCAAAAATAAAAAAGGCGGCTTATTTGGTATAAGGACTATTACTTACGGAAACTATATAATTAACAAACCTCATCCTGATACCACTTATCAGCACCAGGAATTTGCAGAATCGGATGAGATAAAGCACAAAAGCGATCAGTTTTGGGCTGAAAACCGTTTGGATACGCTTAGCCTTGCAGAATCAAAAGTTTATAAGAATGTAGATAGCTTAAGAAACATGCCATCGTTCAGGCGTACGCTTGATATTGCCACACTTTTATTAGCTGGTTATAAAGGCTTTGGCGGATTTGAATTAGGCCCTGCCAATACATTTTACAGCTTTAACCCGGTTGAAGGTTTTAAACTACGTGTTGGCGGGCGTACTACACCAGAGCTAAGCAAACGCTATTATTTTGAAACCTATGGAGCTTATGGTTTTAAGGATGAACGTTTTAAATACTTTTTAAGCGCTACATACTCGCTTAACAATAAGTCCATCTATAAGTTCCCTCAAAATTATGTGAGGATAAGTACCCAGTACGATACCCATATTCCGGGCGCCAACTTACAATTTGTTCAGGAGGACAACTTTTTGCTATCATTTAAGCGTGGTGCAAATGATAAATACCTGTATGACAGAAGCTATAACTTTGATTACGTACATGAATACGAAAATCATTTCTCCTATCATTTTAGCCTGAAAAACTTGAATCAGGCACCTGCAGGCTCGTTATATTTCTTAAACACGGTTGGGGGTAATACATCGAATATTGTTAAGGACCTGACTACAACAGAAGCTGGTTTGAGTTTAAGATATGCACCCAATGAACAGTTTTATCAGGGTAAAATATATAGAATCCCTGTACCAAGCAAATATCCGGTACTTGAACTGGATTATACCGCAGGTTTAAAAAATGTTTTAAAAAGCGGTTATGGTTATCAAACGCTTCATGTGCAAATGGATAAGCGTTTCTATCTTTCCTTTTTAGGTTATGCTGACGTACGGGTTGAAGCAGCACAGTTATTTGGCCAGGTACCTTATCCATTGCTTAATATATTCCGCGCCAACCAAACTTATGCTTATGACTTATATTCTTACAACTTAATGAACTTTTTAGAGTTTGTTAGCGACCGTTATGCAAGCATAAACATTGATCAGCATTTTGTTGGTTTCTTCTTTAATAAGATACCATTGTTTAAAAAATTAAAATGGCGCGAGGTAGCATCATTAAAAGCAATCTATGGCGGCTTAAGTGATCAAAACAATCCTTCACTTCATCCGTCTTTATATCAATTCCCTGTAACAGCAGCAGGCCAGCCCATAACATATGCCTTAGGCAAAACCCCTTATGTTGAAGGAAGTATTGGCATTGAAAATATTTTTAAATTTGTACGTATTGACCTGGTTAGGAGGTTTACTTACTTAGACCATCCTGATGTGTCGAAGTTTGGTATCCGTACAATGGTAAAATTTGATTTCTAAAATATTGGCACAATAGTAAATGGAACAGCAAACATCCGTACGCAACAGCCTTCAACTGGGTATTTATAGGGTAATAGACCCTGTAGTTAAAGTTTTTATAAAATTGGGCCTCACCCCTAATGCAGTAACATCCATTGGGTTTGTGCTGAATGTAGGTGTAGCGATAATTTTTATTATTGGCGCCGAAGAAGGTAACCGCGGCGATTTAACCTATGTAGGCTGGGCAGGCGGTTTAATACTATTTGCCGGTTTATTTGATATGCTCGACGGGCAAGTAGCACGTTTAGGAAATATGAAATCGACATTTGGCGCACTGTACGACTCGGTATTAGACCGTTACAGCGAGCTGATCATGTTTTTAGGTATCTGTTATTATTTAGTTGGCCATCACTATTTTTTAAGCTCCATATCTGCCTTTATTGCCTTAATTGGTTCAATGATGGTAAGTTATGTAAGGGCGCGCGCCGAAGGCCTTGGAATTGAGTGTAAAGGCGGTTTAATGCAACGCCCTGAGCGTGTAGTAACCATTGGCTTATGTGCCATGCTTTGCGGGCTTACCTCTTTGTACATTGGCGGCGATTATAAGCTTTATATCCCGGGGATAAAATTTCATGTGTTTGAAACCAT
Organism: Bacteroidota bacterium; assembly: GCA_013286325.1. Lineage (GTDB taxonomy): Bacteria > Bacteroidota > Bacteroidia > Sphingobacteriales > Sphingobacteriaceae > Mucilaginibacter. The sequence goes on from JABDFZ010000095.1 coordinate 2,319, forward strand.
GTCGATATTTACAATCCCTATTGCTGTAGTAGCTGTGCTTACAAATATCACTGCCTTTAAAAGGCTGATGGATGCTAAGAAATCCTTAATGGATCAACAGCAATAATATACCCGAAACAGGTTATAAGTATTTATACTTTAATAGTCAGGGTAGGAAGAAAATATCATATCTTCGTAACAATTACATTAAATGGCTTACAGTTTACCAAAACTTTGCTAAAATTGATGTAATAATTAAAAATCAGAAATTGAATAGCAGGCTGAGAAATTTAAACATTTTAAACCCTGAGCAGTTATGAAAAAGAACTATGTTTCCAATTCACAGGAGTCTGTGAGAATGTTTAAAAGTGATCTTTTAGAGGGTTTATCTAAAGTCCATTTCACTGTTCCCTTATACATCTTTGTACCGGTTATAGGTTTTTGTGTTTACAAGGATTTTGAAAACTCATTAGGTGTTATTAAGTTTATTGAACTGTTTATTGCCGGGCTCTTCGTATGGACGCTGGTTGAATATATAATGCACCGTTTTGTGTTTCATTATATGCCGCCAGATAAACCATGGGCTTTAAGAATGCACTTCATTTTTCACGGCGTTCATCATGATTACCCAAGCGATGCCAAGCGTTTGGTATTACCGCCATCGGTAAGTATACCATTAGCAACCGGGTTTTACTTTTTATTTAATGCCCTGTTGCCCACTAATTATGTTTTTGGATTTTTTCCCGGCTTTATATTAGGCTACCTGTTTTATGATATATCGCATTATGCTATACATCATTTTAACTTTAAAGGTAATATCTGGAAAAAAATAAAACAGCACCACATGCTGCATCACTACCAGGATCCCGGTAAAGGATATGGTGTAAGTTCGCCGCTTTGGGATAAGGTTTTCGGCTCTGACTTCATTAAAAAATAGCATGACAGATGCTGTTGGCGATGCAGTGAAGATCAATGTACGATCTGTAATTATTGTTTTAGCAATATCATTATTTTATGTACTGTTATCAACATTGCTGGTAGGTTTTAAAACCGATCAATTAGTGCTTGTTGGTATATTTAATGCTGCATTTTTCCTTTCGCCCATAAGCCGCAAATTCATTATAGGTTTTGCCATATTTATAGTTTACTGGATCATCTTCGATTATATGAAGGCTTTTCCAAACTATAATTACAACACAGTACACATTGCCGATTTATACAACCTCGAAAAACACATTTTCGGGATACATTTTAATGGTAAACTTTTAACGCCAAACGAATACTGGCGGGTTAATGGCAATACGGTAATAGACATTGCTGCAGGCATCTTTTATCTCTGCTGGATTCCGGTTCCACTTGCATTTGCGGCCTTCCTGTTCTTTAAAAACCGGAAGCAATTTTTATATTTTTCATTAACCTTTGTTTTAATAAACTTTATTGGGTTTGTGGTTTATTACCTTTATCCTGCTGCCCCACCATGGTATGTAGAATATCATGGCTTTGCCTTTCATGCCAAAACTCCGGGAAACACGGCCGGCCTTGTAAAATTTGACAACTACTTCCACGCTGGTATCTTTAAGTCTATCTATTCAAAGGGATCAAATGTATTTGCAGCTATGCCTTCGCTTCATTCATCATATCCTGTAGTTGTTTTATATTATGGCATTAAAAACCGCCTGGGATTAATCAATATATTCTTCGCAATTGTAATGTTAGGTATATGGTTTACTGCTGTATATGCAAGTCATCATTATATATTAGATGTACTGGCAGGTATAACCTCTGCAATTGTTGGCGTTGCAATCTTCAACACGTTAATTACCCGTGTAAAATTCTTCAGGGAGTTTGTGGATCGATACGAAAAGAAAATTCGTTAATTAAGCAATTCCACTATCCATTTTAGTAGTCCTTTCTGTACTAAATACTTGTCAGCCTACTTAAAAAATGCCCGGTTACCAACATCTGTTAATATATTTTTCTTGTTTGAATTTTTGAGAATTTTGGCAGATAATTTCACTTCGCAATAAATTATTTATTAAGACGAAAAATTAGTGATTATTAAACTCACATAACTTATTATAGGCACATTTTTTGAATACTATATTTATATTTATATCCCTTGTGCCGGAAATAGCTTATGAAAAAAACTATTACGCTATTATTTTTACTATTCATCTGCTTTAAGCTATCAGCAATTGCACGTTACGCCGATACTGATAAAACGGTAAGGCCCGACACCCAAAAACAAGCAATAACTGAAAGTTTGGGCACTAAAGTACGCTTACCCAGCCCTGATACCGTTAGTTTCTTTGCGTCGATAAGCAGAGCTGATGTCGATTTTTCCATACCGTCACGTCATCAAAATAACTTTAGTTTAGCAGCAATAAGGCATTATCCCGATAGCCTTAACTTCTCTATACCTGTTAACCATAAAAATGATTTCAGTTTGCAGGCTATCACACATTACCCGGATAGTTTAAACTTCTCGAGTCTTGCCAAATATGCCGACAGTTTAACTTTTGCTGATCCCCGCGTGGCAGACAGTTTAAGAATTGCAGCCTCGTTAATGCGCCAGGACAGTATGAAATTTATGACTTACAGAGCCTTGAGCGATAGCGTTAAAAAGCAATTGACCCAGATGAGCCTCGACAGCCTTAAACAACAATTAAAGCTTCGTGAAAAAGACTTATTTAAAGGGCACATCTATAACGAAATAGCAAGCCGCTATCTTGATTATGATACCATTAGCAATAAAGCAACAAGACTGAACTTACAGAATAAAGCATTAAACTATACTATGCTGGCGCTGCACCAATATTCGTATTTCAATGATACTACAGGCCTGCGTTTGTCATTCGACCACCTCACGAAGGTTTACATGGCTCAGAAGAAATACAGCCAGGCAAAATGGTTTATCCTGCAGTCAAATTCCCTTTCAAGAGCTAAAAAAGATCCGCCTAATATAGTGGCATCATTAATCACCTTATCCACCATAAAAAGTGATCTGAACGATTATACGCTTGCTATGCGAGATCTGAATGAGGCGCTTCAAATTTCCATTGATAACCATTTTCCTAAAATAGAGTCGGAGGTATTAAGAAATTTTGCATTGCTTTACAGCAGGCTTAAAAATTATCCAAAGGAAGCTATTGTATTAAAAAAGCGAGATTCCATAGAGGAGAGTATCCGCAAAGATGAGGAAGCAAAAATGCTTGCGCTTATAAATGCTAAGGATTCAATCGAAAAGAAAAAGGCAGATTCAGTACAAAACAAAAAAAAAGTATTTACCTCAAATACCAGGAAGCTCTACAAAAACAACTCCTCCAAAAAAACAGCCTCATTGTAATACTGATAATTGTAATTCTACTAATTGTTATTGCAGTATTTATTTACAAAAAGAAACGCAGCAATTGGCGGGCGGGAATAAGGCGTCCAAAGCGGTAGTATAAAAGCCGAATGCGCAAAGCAAAAAGTTTTTCATATCGGCTTAATTATAAGCTTCTTTATACTAAACTTTCGTTAAATTTATTTGTCAAAATAATCATGAAAGTTTTAGTAAAAGGATTGTTTATAGTCCTCTCCATATTTTCTTATCAAAAAACATTTAGCCAACAAACTGGTGGCGCCGCCGAGTTTCAGCGGGAGTTTTTAGAGAATATTAATCACACGCGGCAAAAGGGCTGCACCTGCGGTACTACTTATATGCCGCCTGCTCCACCCCTAACCTGGAATGATGCATTGGAAATTGCAGCCATAGGCCATGCAACTGATATGTTCAACAAAAGCTATTTTAGCCATACAAGTAAAGATGGCCGGAACATGCAAAGCAGGATAGCTGCTGCCGGATATACATCCAAAGGTTATAAGAGCTTTATGATAGGCGAAAACATAGCCCAGGGGCAACAAAGTATTGCCGAGGTAATGCAGGGCTGGTTTAAAAGCCCTGGCCATTGCCGGAACCTGATGAACCCAGGATTTAAAGAAATTGGAATTGCATTATATAACGGCTATTGGGTACAGGACTTTGGTGGCAGGGAAGCTTTCTCCGCCGAAGAGCAAAAGTTAATGAAAAGCGGTAGATATAAGCTAATTGAAAAAGTTAATTAAATGAATATTGTTTAAAGTTTGATCTTTATACTTATATTCATTCTCAAAATAACCTAACCTTACGACAATGTTTGATCCAAACAAAAAAATCAATCCTTTTGAAAAATTAGCTGATCACCATAGTGACGCACTCCGTTTCATTAATAATCAACTATCAAAGATAGATAAGGACAAGATTTCAATTGAACAGGTTATCTCTTCAATTAGTGATTATTTTATTGAAATCACCGGAGAAAAATCTAAGGCTATGGATTCTATATATTATGCTGCCTTATGTGAAATACAAAACAAAAGGGATGAATCGATTACGGAAGTTTTAAAGAAAGCTGAAATTAGCAATAAAGCTATTGAATATATAGAATCCATTCGGAAATTAGATTCCAATGACCCCAATACACTTTTATCCGAAATTGAAAAAATAGAACAGGCGGTTTTAAACTCCAATCTTGGATTAAGAGACGCCCGACACATATTATTTTATTCAGCTATAGCCAAAGGGAGTGTAAAATATTGGAGTGAAGAACAAAAGAGTAAAAAATCATTTTGGAAACGTTTCTTTGGTTCTATAAAAAAATTACCCTGGAGAGCTGATGCTGATGAGGGCTTAAAAGAAGCTGCAAAGACGGGAATTGAATCTCTTTTACTTCCAGTAGCACCACACATAACTATAGGTGTTATCATGGTTAAAGTTATTGGTGGAGCAGTTATTGGTTCAATCTCGGAATATATTCACGAAGCTGAATCAAATAAACAGAAGAACACAGCCGAGGAACATCGAAAAAACTTAAAGGGTCCTAAACCGAAATTCCGTGATCAAGAATGAGACTAATATCGGAACTATTTAATAATATCATTTTTTTCTTTGGGTCCGCGTTTGTAAATAATCAGCCCGTTTAAAAAATTACGCAGTATCTGATCGCCGCAGGGTTTAAAGTTTGGATGGTCTTCCTTACGGAATATTGCACCAAGCTCCGTTTTGGTAATTCTGAAATTGGCGAGGCTCAAAACTTCTATAATATCATCATCTGTAAAATGCATAGCTACCCTTAGCTTCTTCATGATATCATTATTGCTCATATCCTTTATAGTATTGTTATATTGAAATTTCGATTTTTACTTTTTTGTTTTTTATTTTTTCGGATTTAAGGAGACTTACCGTCCGCTCAATGCGGTTGCGCTTCACTGCTGCGTATGAGGAATGATCTAGTACTTCTATCAATCCTAAGTCCTCTTTTGCCAGCTCCCCCTTTTGAAGCAGCAGGCCTACGATATCAACCTTATTTACCTTATCTTTTTTTCCTGCTGCGATATATACAGTAGCCCATGGGGTTGATTTAGGAATGACTGGATTTACAGGTAACTCTTCTATCTCAGGGGCTTGTTTTAAATAAGCAAGTTTTTCATCCTCAGTTAATATCAAGTACGACGTTCCTTTGGCATGCATCCGTGCAGTGCGACCATTACGGTGCAAAAAAGCCTCCTCGTTATGTGGCAGCTGATAATGCACTACATATTCTATCTCTGGTATGTCAAGCCCCCGCGATGCAAGGTCAGTAGTAATCAGTAGCCTGTGACTTCCATTCCTGAATTTCAGTAAAGCCCTTTCCCTGTCTTCCTGTTCCATTTTACCATGAAAAATATCATGCACAAGGCCCCTGTTCCATAATAAGTCGCTTATTCGTTCTACAGCATCACGATGATTGCAAAAAACCAATGTGGCCTTATCCCCTATTTTGCAAAGTAATGAAAACAGGGTATCCAGTTTATCAGCAGCAGGCGAAATAACGGCTTTTAGTTTAAGATCAGGTACGTTGGTTTTATTTTGCAGAAAATCAATCTCAATAGGATTATTGATGCCAGTAAATGCCGGGATCTCCTGCATCTGGGTAGCCGAAGTAAGGATTCGTTTCTTTAAGTGCGTTAACTGTCGGATGATATAAGTCATATCATCCTGAAAACCGAATTCAAGCGCCTTATCAAACTCGTCCAGTATCAGGGTATGAATGGTATCAGTTGTAAAGCTCTCCCTGCGAAGATGATGTCCTATTCTTCCTGGTGTACCTATTAAAATTGCAGGTGGCTGAGAAAGGTTGTTCCGTTCAATTTTTACAGAATGGCCACCATAGCAGACATTTACTTTAAAGCCACTGCTAATGGTCTTAAATACTTGCTCAATCTGCAAAGCCAGTTCTCTTGATGGCACTAAAATAAGCACCTGTACGGTTTGTATTTCGTGATCTAAAAGAGATAATAACGGCAATAAGAAACCTAATGTTTTTCCTGAGCCAGTTGGAGAAAGCAAAATTACATCACCTTTTTTTGCAGCATTAAGCGCAGCATGCTGCATTTCGTTCAATTCGGTGATCTTTAGCTTTTCGAGCGCTTTTTTTATCATTTGTGCAAAGATACACAAATAAGCCGACGAGCTTAAAGCTCAAACTTCCCTAAAAAAATGCACTCAGTAAAAAGAAAAGCCCGATTACTGCAAAACCCATACTCCCAAGCCATAGGCCTTTCCGTTTGGTGATAATAGATATGGCGCCAATAGCAATAGCAACCTGAAAAAGCGTAACCGCTTTTGCCAGAATACTATGTTTTACGCCATGTTCATCACTTTCTTTTTGAAAGGCCTTGGCTTCTTCCATTATTTTGGCTTGTTCCTTTTTATTTGCTTTTATCTTTACAGTATCAGCAGGAGCGGGTGTTTTCCCCATTGCAAGCAGTATTTTATTGGATGATGCCAGCAATTCTGTTTTAATACCTTTTGCCTGGTAAAATGCCCACTGGTCTGACGAGCGCATTTGGGCCAGCATAGCCTCATCAGCATGATTGCCTGCCAAAAGGCCTGCAACGGCTGCTAATACTGCAATAAGCGCCGTACTGAGCGCCACATACAATACCCATTTCTCCTTTCCTTCCGAAAGGATATGATGTGCATGTTCATTGCTTTGTTCGTGAATTTTTTCTGAAAAGTTTTCTATCTCGTCCATATATTATAAACAATATAAAGGTTTATTGAAGTTTGTCAGGATCAGCCCCTTCAGGGTCTTTATAGTTTTTAATGAATGTTGCTATTTTGGCAACTTCTTCCCATGTAAATTCATCGAAGCCATCATAGTTCCACTCATTCATTTCATTATCAAAGGTTATATCACCCATTCCTACTACGCCATCTGTTAGTTTAAAAACACCTGTTGCATAAAAATCACCATTGGGCAACTGTGTATTAACGGGTGTTATAGTAAGATCGATTGGGCCTTGATCGGTATCGATCGTATAATTTACCTGATTTATCATTATTGAGGGCTTATAACTACAAAAGTAGCTTAATTTTATTTGTATTGCTCATTCATTTTCAAGCCAGCAAAAACTTTGCCTGCAACATCATTTCTACATAAAATCTTGCAACAATAATAATAAGTTTGCATTGGTTCATGGGTTACCTGTTCATTGGTTCATTGGTCTGCTTTTAAATACCAAATCAAACACTAATGAGCTAATAAAATCGATGAACCAGTGGATCTAAAAGGATGAAATTAACGATATACGGAGCAGCCCGGCAGGTAACCGGAAGCATGCATTTGCTGGAGGTTGGCCAATTTAAAATATTAGTGGATTGCGGGCTTGATTATGAAAAAGACCGCAACATACAGGCTAACGAGGATTTCCCTTTTAAGCCGGAGGAGATTGATGTAGTTGTATTAACGCATGCACATATCGATCATTCAGGTAATTTACCCACCCTTGTGCGTTTAGGTTTTAACGGGCAAATATTATGCACCCCTCCAACTGCTGACCTGACTGAGCTTTTGTTGCTCGATTCTGTAAGCATATTTATGCGTAAGGCTGATAAAGGCCGTAAACATCGTAAAGGCAAGTTCAACAGTGGTGCACAACCCTTGTATCTGCAAAAGCATGTGATGGATACAGTAGACCGCTTTGTAACCATCGGCTTTAACAGACCATTTAGTATTAACGGTAGTATTGAACTTACTTTCATCCCTGTTGGGCATTTATTAGGCGCTGCTGCAGCTGTATTTAAAATAGATGATGACGGCAGTGAAAAATCAATTGCGTTTACGGGTGATATTGGCCGCAAAAACTATCCGGTTCTTGATGACCCGGAATCATTACCCCCTGTAGATTACCTGGTTACAGAATCCACCTATGGAGGTAGGCTTCATACCAAAGATAAAACTGTTGAACAGGCCCTCGTTGAAACCATTGAAAAAGCTTGTATTAAAGAACAGGGACGTTTAATAATCCCAGCGTTTAGTATCGGGCGTACCCAATCATTGGTTTATGCGCTGAATAAGATATTTAGCAGTGGCTTATTACCACCTGTAAAGGTGTTTGTTGATAGCCCGCTGGCAATTAGGTCTACCGAGGTATTCCGTAAGTATCATTACCTGGTAAATAAGGAGGCTCAGGAGTTTTATCAAAAACAAGGCGATGAATTCGAGTTTGAAAACCTGGTTTATGTTGAAACCCTGAAAGACAGCCGACAGGTTTCTAATTATTATGAGCCTTGTATAATTATCTCTTCGGCAGGTATGCTTGAGGGTGGCCGTATCCAGGATCACTTGTTTTATAACATTCAGAATTACTATTGTACCATATTATTTATCGGCTATTGTGCAAAAGGGACGTTGGGGCATCGCTTATTGCGGGGCGATTCTATTGTACATATAAAAGACCGCGACCTCGCTGTTTATGCCACTATTAAGCAAACTGATGTATTAAGCGCTCACGGCGATCATGACGACCTGATGAATACTGTAAAACAGTTGGATAAAGCGAAACTCAAAAACATCTTCCTGGTACATGGAGAAACTGAAAGTATGCAGGCATTAGCCAACGCATTGGAAGGAGATGGATATACGGCTATAATACCTGAAAAAGGGGTAAGCTATTTACTTTAACGCTATTTCTCATTGCGAAACAAAAATGGCAGGAATTGAACTTATCAATTCCTGCCATTCGTATAAATTGGTGGATTTAATATCTTATTTATTAAAATGCCCAATAATCAAACTTGCAAGTTCTACGCCAATGCGCTCCTGTGCTTCGTTGGTAGCTGCGCCGATATGTGGAGTTAATGAAATTTTAGGGTGTTTTATTATTTCTTCGCGGGGCGTAGGTTCTTTATCAAATACATCTAAAGCTGCGAATGAAACCTGGCCGCTGTTTAAAGCATCTACTAAAGCAAGTTCGTCAATTAAGCCGCCTCGTGAAATATTCACAAGGCCTACTCCCTTTTTCATTTGGGCTAATTCTTCAGCGCCAATTAAGGCTTTATCTACAAATGGTGTATGCAGGGTAATGAAATCGGCAGTTTTAATGATCTCATCAAGCGTAGCTGTTTTAACAGAGGCTTTAACTTTTGTACCACCGCCTAAAACCAATTCAAGTTCAGGACTAAACGGGTAAAGATCATAAGCCAGTACATTCATACCTACACCAATAGCGATCTTTGCAACCTCGCGGCCTATACGACCAAACCCAACGATCCCTAAAGTTTTATCACGCAGTTCAATACCTTTGGCATAAGCTTTTTTCAGGTCATTAAATTTGGTATTACCTTCAACCGGCATTTTGCGGTTACTGTCAGGCAAAAATCTTACACAGCCAAACAACTGGGCAAATACCAACTCAGCCACTGATAATGATGAGGAAGCCGGTGTGTTGTATACGCCTATGCCTTTTTCCTTAGCATAGTCAACATCGATATTATCAACACCTACTCCGCCCCTGCCAATCAGTTTTAAATTAGGGCAGGCATCAATTAACGCTTTGCGTACTTTAGTGGCGCTGCGCACAGTAATGGCATCATATTCCTGTAATCTTACCGGGAGTTCTTCCTGTGGTATGTTATTAGTATCTACTATAAACCCGGCATCTTCCAGCATTTTTTTTCCTATCGGATCGATACCATCATTAGCTAATATTTTGATCATGTTATGTTAGAGATTAGAGACTAAAGATCAGAGGTTAGGAAAACAGCAGATTATGAACTAATCTCTAGCCTCTAACCTCTAATCACTTAAATTTTATTTTTTTCTGCAAATTCCTGCATGGCATCAATCAGTACATAAACACTGGTGATAGGCAATGCGTTATATATCGAAGCCCTGAACCCACCAACGCTTCTGTGGCCTTTAATGCCGATAATTTCTTTATCATCACAAAGTTTAAGGAAACCTTTTTCAAGCTCAGGATTTTCCATCACAAAGCAAACATTCATGTGTGAGCGGTCTTCAGGTACACACACAGCCTTAAACAATGGGTTACGGTCTATTTCCTCATACAATACTCGTGCTTTAGCTATATTTTCCGCTTCAATTGCTGCAACGCCACCTTTTGATTTTAGCCAGTTAAGCGTAAGCATAGAAACATAAATAGCAAAAACAGGAGGTGTATTGTACATTGATCCGCCTTCAATCTGAGTTTGATAGTTAAACATTGCGGGTATTTTACGACCTGTTTTGCCTAAAAGCGAATCTTTAACAATTACCAAAGTTACACCTGCCGGACCCATATTTTTCTGTGCCCCAGCGTATATCAATCCAAAATCAGCAACGTTGACCTTGCGGCTGAATATGTCTGACGACATATCGCAAACTAAAGGAATTGACGATTTCGGGAACTCCTGCATTTGCGTACCATAAATGGTATTATTTGAAGTGATATGAAAATACGCAGCGTCAGTTGGTATTTTATAGTCTTTAGGGATATAAGTAAAGTTGCTTTCTTTCGATGTTGCAACAATCTCTACGTCTCCAAAAATTTTGGCTTCCTTAATAGCTTTATTTGCCCAAACACCTGTTTCAAGATAAGCAGCTTTCCCACCATCGGGCAGCAGGTTATAGGGGGCTAAAGCAAATTGAGTACTGGCGCCACCCTGTAAAAACAATACGGAGTAACCGCCAGGTACGCTGAATAGCTCTTTTACCAGTTTTACTGCCTCATCCAGCACAGACTCAAACTCGGGCGAGCGGTGCGAGATCTCTAATATAGAAAGTCCGATTCCGCCAAAATCAACAACCGCAGCTGCTGCCTGTTTTAAAACTTCGTGTGGTAAAATGCCTGGTCCGGCTCCAAAATTGTGTTTCATTTTATTTAATAATTGGTTTTGTTAAATTCATAATTAATTAACAAATCGGTATTTAGATGGGCCGAAGT
>JABDFZ010000096.1 GCA_013286325.1 Bacteroidota bacterium
TTATTTAGAATTTATCGTTGAAAATTTTATTTTTGATTATCACAATCTAAAATTATTAATACCCCTATGTTTTTTGGCGGCGGTTATTTTTACATTATCAGCATAGGCCTACCAGCCTTTTGTGTTATTCATAGTTTGCGCCGCGGCACAGAGGGCAGGTGGATCTGGATCATCATTTTTTTACCTATCATTGGTAGCCTGGTATACATTTACAGCGAGATCCTTTCAAAAAGAAGTTTTAGAAGTCCTAATATTAATGTTGGGGCAGTGCTTAATCCTGGTGGTAATATAAAAAAGCTGGAAGAGCAGCTGCGTTTTACCGATACTTTTAGCAACAGGGTAAAACTGGCTGATGCCTATCTCGCTTCCGGATTTACCGATAAGGCCGTCGAATTATACACCGCCAGCCTGACCGGAGCTTTTTCTGAAAATGAGCATGTGCTGGCACAGCTTATAATTGCCTATTACGAATTGCAGCGCTACAATGAGGTGATCCCCATTGCAAAAAAGCTTTATAACTTACCGCAGTTCGCGCGTTCAAAGGCGCACATGTTATATGCAATGTCGCTTGAAAATACAGGAAATATTGAGCTCGCTGAAAACGAGTTTAAGGCGATGAAAGGCCGCTATTCATATTTTGAGCCCCGTTATCAATACGGTCTCTTTCTATTGAGAAATGGTCGCGATAAGGATGCAGCAACTATTTTTACCGAAATGCTAAACGAGGAAGTTCATCTGAGCCCGAGGGAGCGTAAAAGTGCAGGTAAATGGTTTACACTGGCCAAAGCAGAATTAAAAAAAAATCCGGCCATGCATAGTGCCTAAGCTAAACTCTTCCGAAGTAAATTTCTGTTTGATAATGAAAACTTACCTTGCCATTATCATTATATCGCGCAAAAATATCTTTTAATATTTTTCTGAATTTCTCTCCTTCATCAGTGCTCTCAGCAGGCACATATGATGATGAAAATGCCCTGCCTAAAAAGCCGTCCTCATCAAATACCTGTACGTTTGGATACTTTGCTACTTTATAAACGCCATCTCTAAAAAACGCCTTAAAATCAATATCATTTATATTACGGTGATTTACTTTATTATAATCAACCGAATCTTGCTTCAACAGGTTCTCATAAGCAATCGAAAAATCATCCGCATCAGCTATGCGGTTATTCCATATCAAAGCAACATTGCCTTTATCAGTAAGTATCCTTTTAAATTCGGTGCGCGTATTTTCGCTATTAAACCAGTGGAATGCCTGTGCACAAACTATCATTTCAACACTTTTTGCCGCTAATGTGGTAGCTTCCGCAGTGCCTTTTATGGGTGTAAAGTTCGCATTACTGCTCAGTTGCTGTATAGCAGCCTGCTGCATGGCCTCATTAGGTTCAACTGCAGATACTTTATATCCTTTTTTAAGCAGCAGATCCGTAAAAATTCCTGTACCAGAGCCAACATCTGCAATTACAGAGCCTGCTGATAAACTACCTTCTTTTTCAAGAAAGTTCATCACTTCATCAGGATAGCCGGGCCTGTATTTTACATAATTATCAACCCGTTCAGTAAATCGCTTGGTAGGTTCAGCAGTCATTTCAAAAAATTGATCGGGTTAACTAAATGCTGATAAAAAATGCAGCTTCAAAAACATGTCCGGGTTTTAATTGCTGCACATCTTCTTTCTGGCTTATATCAACGTGTTTGTCAACTGTATCAGCGCAGCCAAGCCATGGTTCTATACAAACAAAATCAGCGCCGGGCTTTGCCCAGATGCCCAGATAATTAAAATGAGGAAATTCAACAGAAAGAGAATGATCATGCTTGTCACTCTTGATACAAACCTCGCGCGATTTTATGTTTTTAAAAACCAGCGCATCGTCTTTAAACATATCCCTGGTTAAGTAAAGCCTGCTTTTACTTGTTGCTACCGGATGTGTCTCTCCGGTAAAAAAACCCTGTGGAGACAATAGGTGCGTTACCAGTTTTTCCTCGGTCTCAAATTCCAGATAATAGTCTTCATACTTTTCGCCTGCATTAAATGGCACATTAAAAGCAGGATGTCCGCCTACTGAAAAATAAACCGTTTTTTTATCATGATTGATAAGCTTATAAGTTACCCTTAGCGCATTATCAATCAACGTATATAATATCTGAAAATCGAATTTATAAGGATATACCTGTAATGTCTTTTCGCAATTTGGCAGCGAATAGGTTACATGCACTTCATCACTCTCCAGCAAAACAAATTCCGATTGCCGTGCAAAACCATGCCTGCTCATGTGGTAGGCATTTCCGTCTACCAGCAGTTCATCATTTATGAGGCCGCCAACCACCGGGAATAAGTTTGGTGCATGCCATGGCCATATAGTAGCATCAGCTTGCCACAGATGTTCAGTTTGCGTTTCTTTATTATAAAAAGAGGTAAGCTGCGCACCTTTTGTGCTTATTTCAATTTTTAAAAAGTCATTCTCTAATTTGGCCATAGGTATAACATATTGGTACTAAAACTTTCTAAATTATGAATTTGTTTTTGAATTTAATCATGCCAAAAAAAGCAATGCCTTTGTTGGTAAATAACAAAGGCATAATAAAAACTAACTATCCACTATTTCCCCTTTAGGGGGGTCAATGGTCTCAATCATCATCCTTTTTCTTCTTCTCCAGTATCACAAAAGCGCTGCGTTTTGGGGCTGGTAAAACGGCATTTTCGCCCTTTACATATTTCCATATCACCTCGTTTAAATCCAGATCAGGCACGGCATCTTCTTTCGTAAAATTGAAATGTGCCGAGCGCAGGCTACTTTTATTATCTGCCACATTGCGTTGTTCCAGGTTAACCTGTGCAGGCTTGGTTATATAGGGTGAAAAATCAGGTTTATTTGTAAAACACTCATAAAGTGGTAAGGCAGCAGCATCGTACTGACTCATTGGTGGCAGGCCTAATATCAATTCGATAGTACGCAATACCCCCGATGTGGAATACATACTATGAACCACCGCATTGCGTTTTACATAAGGCCCTGCAACATACACGGGAGAACGGTGCGCATCAATGTGGTCGGGGCCGTTTTGAGCATCATCTTCCAGCACAAAAACTACCGACTCCTTCCAGATCGGGCTTTGTGAGAGGTGCTCAATAAAGCGGCCAACACCCTGATCATTATCAGCCACGGCTGCAATAGGCGATATCGCGCCTTTTCTTTGCCCGCTGGTATGGTCATTACATATCCTAACAGTATTAAATTGTGGGACCGCATTTATATTAACCAGTGAATCAAAATCATGCGCCCAAACTTCTTCGCGTTTTATATCTGTAATATTCAGGTCAAAGCCCGGCGCCTGTAAACAGTAGTGGTCTTTTAGCGATTTAATGTTTGGTTTGCCGTCATCAGTAAATTCACCATAAGTGCGGTAGCTTACCCCTGCTCTTTTGCAATAATCCCAAATATATCCGTCCCGCGGGTCGCCCGCTTTCCGCGTACCTTCCGAATCATAATTACCGCCTCTGCCACCGTAGCTGGTAGGCCATGTTTTTTCAATAAAGTCAGTGGCGTAAGCAGCTGTGCTCCAGTTATGCCCGTCTGCGCTAACCTCTGCATCAACATAAAAATTATCCAGCAAAACAAATTCATTTGCAATGGCGTGTAAGTTAGGTGTAACCCTGCTACCGAAGATGCAAAGTGAGGTATCGCCGTTACCTTTTGGCATATCCCCCAAAACCTGGTCATAAGTGCGGTTTTCTTTAATAATGTAGAACACATGTTTTATAGGCGATTTCTCTCCCCGTTTTCTCGGTATGGGGTTACCTTCTTCACCAGCCGAAGTTGTTGCTATTTTATTACTGAAAGGCGTATTGGCATAAACCTGTTTGGTGTATGCTTTAAGCTGAATTTCGTTCGGTGCATCAATAAACGATAACGTGCCCTTGAACAAGCCACCAATATATTGCTCTTTACTGTTTATTGCCCCTTTTTGGTAACCGCTGTTATCTGCTTTTTTAACAGGCTGCGGACCTTTGGGATTAGCCATAGAGGTAAATCCCTTACCATTAGCCACAAATACCTTGTTCCCAAGTGTTTTTACATTAGTTGGGTACCAGCCCACAGGTATAAAACCCTCGCTTTTACTTTCTCCCGGTTTGGTTACATCAAACACTGCCAGGCAATTGTTATCGGCGTTAGCTATGTAAAGCGATTTTTCATTAGCCGATAATGCCAGTCCGTTGGTAGTTGAACCGGTTAACCTGGTTGGGTAAAGGGCAGCCGTAATTACCTCCATTGTTTTACGGGTAACAGTATTAATTACCGATACCGAATTATCATTAGCGTTAGCAACAAATAAAACAGTCCCCTTTTTGTTTAGCAGCAGTTCGTTAGGATGGCTACCGGTTTTTATGTTTCCGCTAAGCGCTCCGGTATGTGTATTATAACAGCTCACCTGTTCGCCACCCCAGATAGAAATGTACAGTATTTTTTCATCAGGCGACAAAATGCAGCTATAAGCTTCGGCAGCCAGTTTAAGCCTGTTTAAAACTTTATGGCTGTTAATGTCAATTATGTATAAGGCGCTGTCTTCTTTTGTAACTGTATATAAGCGTGTGTTGCTTTTATTTACAGCTATACCCGTAGTGCAGATCTTGTTTTTGGGCCACGGTGTACCAAGCTTTATCGTATCAGCAATGCCTATTTTATTGTTTTCAATAGGGTAAACCATTATAAGGTTATCATTCCCGCCTGAAGCATACAGCGTTTTTTCATCGTGACTAAAAGCCAATCCATACCACGCTCTTTTAATGATCCTTTCATCAAGCTGTTTTTCGGTCTTGGGGTCAATTAACTGGATAGACTGTGTGCTTTGCCCGTTATTGGTAACCGCCATTAACCTTCCCGATGACGATATCTGCATATTTAAAGGCAGATCGCCCAATGGCAATGAACGCCCGGCCGGACTAAGTTTCCAGCCATTAGGTAACAATACCTGCCCTGTTTGGGCTATTTTTCCGGGAGTTTGAGCGGTGGCTTGTAAGGTGATACAAGTAATAGCAATACCGATGATGAGCCTTAGTTTCATAGAAGAAGATTTATAACTCAAAAGTAGCAATTGATTTTGAAGGATAGATACACTTAACAGAATGTTAATGTTGCATTCTTCTATTGTTATATCAACCACAAATTGGCGTATAGTCTTGGGTTAAAATTGACTCAATTAACAAAAAAGTGGGTTTACATTGGGTTTACACTTTTCAACGTTAACTATTATATAATAATCTGTTAATCAATTACTTGAATTGATTTTTAGAAGAAAAAGTGGGTTTACACTTTGTATAAATACTACTGGCTAAACGTCAATTCATAAGTGATATGACACTTGTGGGTTTAAAATTGCTGCATCATATTTTCTTACCCGAAAGATCGAGTATCAGGGTATTGTTTTTAGGGGTCATCTGTAAAACTGCTCCATTATCCGGTTTTGCAAAGCTGCCTTCAACCGTTCGTAAAAAATAGTTCATACCTTCAAATTGGCAGTCAATCCTTGTGGGGCTTATCTTTTTAAAAGGCAGTTTTGCATCGGCAGTAGTTTCGAGCTCCAAAAACCAGTTGATTGGTTGGGCTGATATCAGCTTCATTTTTACTTGCCGCGCATCAAGGTTCATCACCAATGTTCCTTTTACCGATTTTAGCGGCCAGTTTATACTCAGTTTGCCTTTTATAGCATCGCTTACAACCGGGTCTCCGCCTTCTATAAGGGTTTCTTTTCCATTAATAATGGCCTTTAATCTTAAACCTGCTATAGCCGATAGTTTGCTCCAGATATACCCATCAACAATTGGCAGTGTGAAGAATGTACACTCGTTCGAGGTAGCTTTTTCAGTTTCATAAACGGACGGAAATTGCTCGTTAAACAAATGAATATCCCTGAATCTTAAATTCCCATCTTCCCACAGTAAATTGACTCTGTAAAAGCGACTGTTAAACCAAACTGTTTTGCGGTTGCTGCCAGGCAGGTCTTCGTTTATAGTTACCGATGTTGCCGGGGTTACCTTATAATGTGTGCTGAACCACCTGCCCGATTGTTCAAGCGTCTCAACCTTTATTTTGTTCTCATTCCGAAGGCGGGCAATTAGCGGCATTTGTATCTCAAAGCCTTTAGCCATAGCATCCCAGGTAAATGAGTTTTCCTGCCCGGCTTGTGTATAGGCAAACTCCATAGATGCACCTTCAACAAATTGCTTAAAATACCAGTTAACCCAGGTCGAATCACCGCCCCCATCTTTATAAACAGGCTCAAGCGTAATTACGCCTTGTCTGTTGGTGCCCAGCCCGTTATCATATTGCCTTACCGGGTCGCTCCCCAGCATCCTGAAAATAGGCACCGGAATTTGGTTCTCTGCATTTTGAGCAGGCATGTATGAATTTATTTTACTTGGATAATAAGCCTGGTTCCAGTAACCACCCCACATAGTATAACCATCAGTGCCGTATTGGTCTTTGCAATTACTCGATGCCACTATTTTATACTTTTTGTACAAATAGTTTAAAGTGTGGGCATCAATAAACCACGAGCCTACCGATTTAGGATAATAGCCAAATATCCTTTTAAACTCAGTCATGTACACATCTGCCAGTTTATACCGTTCTTCAATGGTGTATCCTGTAGAGAAACCTATATTGGCACGCCAATCCCAGGGATAGCGGCCGCGCCATTTTAATCCGGCTTTTTCAACCATAGGCTGTGGAATTTCCCACCAGGCGCAATTTCAAAAGAATTGCGGGGTAAACTTTTCAGCAGCTTCTGGTATCTCGGATCAATCAATGCATCATATTGCAATAAAAATGTACCACCGAGTTTATACTTTTTCATCAGCTCAACCTGTTTTACAACAGTTTGATACAACACATCCTCGGTTATTTTAGGGTCGCGCGGTTCCAGCAGACGGATAAAATTAACAATGTTCACAATCTTAGGGTGATCAATATTCACCTTCTTTTTATTATCAGAAGGAGCACCTGTAAATGAATTGAACAGTATTAGGCCTGCTATCCCTGCAAAAAACAGGGCAAAGCATTTACTGATAATAGTTTTATTGAATTTATTCATGCTGATTGGTTTAAACCCCAACCGCTAAATTATCATTATGAACGGATAAATTTCAATAACCCGGATAGATATTGGTAATGAAGTATCTTATGCGGCTTTTATTTACTGCACACTGTCAACTGCTCACTACCTACTCTCCATAACTGCATACTGCCTACTGCTCACTGCACACTGTCAACTGCCTACTTCCCTACCCCCTCATCTGCCATCCGGCAAATTAACAGGCACCATTAATATATTTCCACTGCCGTTAAACAGGTTGTCGTTTTCTTTTACCAGCTCATCATAGCTAAGAGCGGGGTTTTCAGGGTTACGTTTATAAAAACCCTTCAGCCGGCCACTCGAAAAATAGAGCATTTTTCCATCATGCGATACATAAGGTGAGTTGAGGTCATCACCTGTATTTACGGGTCGCCCCAGCTTTTGTGCGGTTTGCCAGCCATCTTTATCAGCAAATGATACATAAATATCCTTACCGCTAAAACATACCAGGTATTTACCGTTGGCTGCAACAAACGGATCATGTATATTGCTTACACCTGCAATAGTTAACAATTTAGCCTTCTCATAATGGTCGCCAAGCCATGTAGAATAATAACCTTGCACCCCTTTATTGCCTTCCCTGTCCCAGGCGCACCAGTAAAGCGTTCCTTTACCATCAACCGAGGGGGCAAAATTACTTTCGTTCCCTGTATTTACCGGGGCATCCAAATGATGTGGCTCTCCCCAGTTATCCGCTCCAATATTATCGGCATACCATAATTCAAAGCGTTTGTTAGCTGCATTTTGCGGAGCGCCGGGCAATGGCCGATTCGAGGTAAAGAACAGTTTTTTCCCATCCGGGCTTACAAATGGGTCCATTTCTGACCATTTGCCCGAAAATGAAGCAACTTGGGGCGTAGTCCATTGCCCATTAATGTTTTGCGAATAACATATAGTCGGATAAACCGATCCCATAAAAAAATAAACAGTCTTATTATCAGGCGAGAAAGATGTGGCTTCTTCATCATACCGGGTATTAACTATTCCCGGTGCAAAAGGCAATACTTTGGCGGTACTATCTAAAATATTGGACTGGGAAGCGGTATTACCCTGCCCCAAACTATTAAAGGGCCTAAGGCCGGCAACTACTGCAAGAACAGTTAAAATTAAGTTCGATAGTTTTAAATATTTCATACGCCCGGGATATTTATAGCTTATGGCCAAGTTTCGGAACGAAAGCTATTTAATTTTTCGAGCTACAAGAATTTAAATCAATCCATTGGCATCTTTCTTAAATGAATGTAGGGGATTATTTAATTAGAGGAAAGGAGGATTTTGGCATTTTTCATTCGCACATCCAAAATCTGCACATCCGCACATTATTTGCACATCTGCACTTCAATCCGCACATTTGCACATCCGCACATTTGCATATTAATATAACATGCTCCAGATTCAAGAAAACGTATCCCTTAAAAATTTTAACACTTTTGGTGTTGAGGCCAAAGCCAGGTATTTTGTGGAAATAAACCACAAGGACGATCTGGTTGAGCTTTTTATGGATCCTCAATGGAAGCAAACCGAAACCCTTATTTTGGGTGGCGGCAGTAATTTATTGCTGATAAACAATTTTGATGGGCTTGTTATCCGTATTAATATCAGGGGTATTGAGCACCGCATAAGTCACAATGATGTTTTTATTGAAGCTGGTGCAGGTGAGGTATGGAACGACCTGGTGAACTTTTGCGTTATCCGTGAATATGCAGGTTTGGAAAACCTGAGCCTGATCCCGGGTTCGGTAGGCGCATCTCCCATACAAAACATCGGCGCTTATGGCGTTGAGTTGAAAGATGTGTTTTATAGTTGCTGTGCATTTGAGCTGGCTACGGGTACTTTTAAAACCTTTACCAAAGAAGATTGTCGCTTTGATTACCGCGAGAGTGTATTTAAAAGCGAACTAAAAGGCCAGTATATTATAGTATCCGTAAAATTCCATTTATCACTCATTCCGAATTTCAATTTAAAATATGGCGCGATTGAGCATGAACTGAATAATCGCGGCATCTCCGCTCCTACTATTAAAGATGTATCGCAGGTAGTTTCGTATATCCGCGTATCAAAATTGCCCGATCCGTCAACCATAGGCAATGCAGGCAGTTTCTTTAAAAACCCCGTTATAAATGCAGATGTGTTTACTAAACTCCAGGCAAATTTCCCTGATATTGTAAATTATCCGGCAGGCAATGGCCTTATTAAACTGGCTGCCGGTTGGCTTATTGAGCAATGCGGCTGGAAGGGAAAAATGGTTGGCCACACAGGTACATGGAAAAATCAAGCCTTGGTTTTGGTGAACCATGGCGGCGCTTCTGGAGCTGAAGTGTACAGTTTTTCGTCGCAAATCATAGACAGTGTGTACACTAAATTTGGCGTTACACTACAACGCGAAGTGAATATTATTAGTTAAATAAATTTATTAAAAATAAATTTTCATCCAATTTTCACCATCTATATATAACATTTCTGTTACAGTTCAGAATCCTCTGCGTAGTCATTATCAATCCCACAATCAACTTCAAACATTTGTTTATCAGTTATTTAAATATCATAATAGTGTAATATTTACACTATTTGTTTTTTATGAATGATGACCTGTTAAAATTACAATTGATCTGTTTGCTGGCCAGTTAGTGGCACTATGCTTGCCTAAGTGTTGATACAAAACTTTAACAGTATGACTAAGATTGAGTTTAACACCCTAGTACTACGTCAGGCAACCTCGCTAAGGTCTTATGCCTTACATTTCACGCATGACGCAGATGATGCTAACGACCTTGTTCAGGATACAATGTTGAAGGCCATAACTTATTATAACAAGTTTAAGGAAGGAACAAATTTAAAAGGGTGGTTATATACAATCATGAAAAACACCTTTATTAACAATTATCGCCGGTTTATTAAAATGAACACTTTTGTTACCAAAAGCGATGAGATCAGCTCACCAAATCTGGTATTCAGTTCAACAAAAAACCAGGGCGAAGCAAAATTTGTTATGGATGATTTGAAAAAAGCTTTAGACAGGCTACCTGCCGATTATTATGTACCCTTCACTATGTATTTTGAAGGCCATAAATATCATGAAATTGCCGATCATTTGGATATCCCTATCGGTACAGTTAAAACACGCATACACGTTGCCCGTAAGCTGCTCAAGAAAAGCTTAAAGGCTTATGATAACGGTATTGCAAAACCGGTTTACGCAGAAAATTAAACCAACTAAATTAAAACTCCCTTTTACCTTTATGGTAACCAGGGAGTTTTAATTATAACATCGTATTTTAAATACATCTACATATAAAAACAAGAGCTTGAATTAAATAATTCAGGCTTTTTTGTTTTATTATTAAGAAGCTATTTTAATTTATTAGGGAACAAGAAAACAATAGAATTGTCATTGCGAGGAACAAAGCAATCTCGTAGTAATGCATAACCGCTCTTCAAAATTAGCCCTGTATAGCTACGAGATTGCCGCGCTATCGCTCGCAATGATAAGTTTTTCCATTTAAACAACTTCTACGACATTCCTCCATCGCAGCCTATCACTTTCCCCGTCATATATTCATTGGCGGCTAAAAATAATATAACATGAGCTATCTCGCCTGGCTTGCCAACGCGCCCTGCAGGTATCTGTGCAGCATATTGTTTAAAGGTTTCGTGTTTCTCCTGTTCAGGTAAAAAGTTCCACCACGAAGTATCTACCACACCTGGCGATACGGCATTGATCCGGATATGGGTGAGTTCCTTAGCCCAAACAGGCACCATAATTTCGAGCGCACCGTTTAGTGCTGCAAGCCCCGAGGTGCCGGGTAATTGCGCCGTTGCAGAAATAGCAGTAACCAGCGTGATGCTTCCGCCCTTGTTAATAAATGGTAATGCTGCTTGCACAGTATTCAAAACAGGCCAGTATTTCTCTTCAAACCCTTCACGCAATACCTGTAACGATAGTGCTTCAAAATTGCCGATCCCTTTGCTGCCGCTTAGCGAAATTACCAAATGATCTACCGGGCCGTGATTTTTAAAAAATGTATCTAATGTTTCGCGGTCACTGCTGTCAATTACAGCTGTTAACAAACCTGTTTCTGCTGCAGCTTTTAGTTTATCAGTGTTACGTCCTGTAACGGTTACCTGGGCTTGCTGTTCTTCAAATTGTGTGGCTGCAGCCAGCCCTATACCTGATGAACCGCCTGCAACTATAATTTTTTTGTTTTGAAATAGAGTATTCATATTGCTACTTTTAAGTATGATGCAAAGATGGCAACATACCGGGCGGCATAATATACTGGCTTAGGCTTTGTATTGACCTAATCATGCTTTGCACGATAATGTAATGGTGTTTGGGTGGTTCCTGCTTTAAAAAAACGGTTAAATGATGCAGGGTCGCTAAAGTCCAGTTTGTAGGCAATTTCAGCTACAGACTGATCTGTATATTTTAACAACGACATTGCTTCCATCAGCAACATTTCTTTAATTGTGTCTGATGCTGTTTTGGCGGTCACTGTTTTTACAACCCTGTTTAAATGATTAGGGCTTATGGCTAATAATTCGGCATACTCAGCTACCTGCCGTTTAGAAAGATAATGAAGGCCAACTAATTTTCGGAAACGC
Organism: Bacteroidota bacterium; assembly: GCA_013286325.1. Classification (GTDB taxonomy): domain Bacteria; phylum Bacteroidota; class Bacteroidia; order Sphingobacteriales; family Sphingobacteriaceae; genus Mucilaginibacter. The sequence continues at coordinate 11,737 of JABDFZ010000096.1, forward strand.
GAAACAATCGCCGGATTATCGTTCCTGTTAGTTGCTAAGTGCAGTTGTTGCTTTTCGTAGCTTCTTTTGGCTGCCAATAAAATTAAATAGAGATACATCTTCACCGCCTTTACCCTGCCGGTATCCTTGTGCTGCAACTCGTCATTAATATTAAATATCAGTTGAACTATTGCATCCAGTTCGTTTTGCGAAAGGCGGAAAAGCGGTGTACCTGATATATCGTAAAAAGGAAATTCCGCAGCCATTTTTACTGATGGCACAAGCTCATTCAAAAAATCGGTACTGAATAGCATATAGTAGCCAAAGGCATCGGCGCTGATGTTATTTTTTGCAAATATCTGGTTCGGATAAGTTAAGGATATGGTACATGGCTGATGCCGGTATACGTCGAGGCCAATTTTCATGTCGAGTGTACCTTCAACTGTAATGCTTATCCGGTAAAAGTTAGATTTCAGGGGCCCAACCGAACTAATTAACCCCTCACTCGAATACAGTTCAAAACCTTCAATATGTTTTGCCTTATCTAAATTATTATAACCGAAATCGGAGGCAGTTTTTTCACGATGCACATGCCTGAATTTTTTCAGGTCATAAACAGGAATATCGGCTTTATGATTTTTCATTTCCTGAAACTAATTTAAGCATCACCTTTATAAAGTTGACAAAATAACTTCCGCAAATTATCGCCTCCCTAATTGACTCACCCTGGTGGTAAATTATTTTAACAAGTTTAACTTTTCTCAAAGATAAATCATCCCCACTTAATCCGGGTTGGAAAATTAAAAACCTAAATTTTACCATCTAATTAATTCCAACTAATCTCTAATCTCCGGCCTCTAATCTCTAATCACTATATTTACGCCAAATGAATAACTTACCTGTTTATACCAAATCACAGCTTGCTTTACGCAACGGACAGGACAAACCCGAAGTGTGGATAGCCTACAAAGGATTGATATACGATGTAAGCCGCAGCCGTTTATGGCGCAGCGGAAAACATTATGAGCACTGGGCCGGGCAGGATCTCACCCCAGAACTTATTGATGCCCCGCACGATGAATGGGTATTTCAGAATTTCGACCCGATCGGAAAACTGGCCTAAATTGTAATTTGATATCTTTATTATTGTATTAATATCATCCCTGCTAACATTAACCTATGTTTTTTAGAAAAATAAACACCTTGTTAATTATTGTTGCTGCTATAATTTGCTCAATCTCGTCTGTGGCAGCTTTGGCTAAAACTCCGAAAACAATAACCATTACCAGCCCTAAACTTACGCTGGTGCTCAATTTTGATAAAAAGGCCAGCATTGCTTCAATGGTTATTAATGGCCAAAAAGTAATAAGCAGCACAAACGGAATATTTACCTCAGTTAAAATTGGCGATTCTACTTATTCTTCATTGCATTTAAAAGCGGTACCGTCTATGGTAAAAACTGGGAATACATACAACCTCAACGACATACTTTACGGCGATAAAAATTTCACCATTACCGAAAAATGGATTTTCACCGTTACCAATAAAGCAATAAAGTGGACTATAGAAAGAACCATGCCCGGATCAACAAAAGTACAGGAGGCGGCCACACCTACCTTTAACTTTGATAGTATTAATACCTGGGAAGGCGCATACCAGGGCTATGGCGGTTTAGCCTGGTTTTATCTGTTTACCCAAAAACTGTGTACCTATGGCGTTCATACCCGCACATCCAATTTCTGGAACAGTAAAAATGGTAACGGATTGCAGATAACGGTCGAAGCGCCTGGGAAAGAGGTAGCCATGAAATATACACGTACCAATGATGATAAACTGGCTTACTCGGTAA
>JABDFZ010000097.1 GCA_013286325.1 Bacteroidota bacterium
TAAAACGGCATTCCTATGCCAAAGTTCAGCTGCATAAAGTTATAAGTATCTCCGCTGTTATTGGCCCTGTAGGAGGCTTTAAACGGCCCTGTATGGAAAAGTTCGTTAAAGTGCTGGATAAGTACCCATTGCTGTGAGCCGTCAAACTGAGGGTCTTTAAATTTAAATGCAGCATCTAGCCTGAATACAAAGAAAGAAAGGTCGAACCGTAAACCTGTACCAATACCTATAGCTGTTGAAGGCCATATATTATTCAGCCTGAACTCCACATTCGGATCGTTTGGCTGGCTGTGTAACCGCCAAACATTTCCCGCATCTATAAAAAGCGCACCTTTTAGCTTTGCTCCAAAAAAATCATCAGCCAGTTTATACCGGTATTCCATGTTTGCAATAAGTTTTACCTCGCCAAACTGATCCAGATATTTCAGCTTGCCGCGCAAAAGATCGCCATTTGATAATGAGTCAGGCCTTCCTGGGGGGCCATAAAAATTTGCCCTGTTAAATTGACCAGGTCCAAGGGTACGCGGCAGCCATGCCCGCATATCATTAGCCCCGCCTGTGTAAAATTCTTTTTCAAATATCCAGTGCTGATCGTCGCTGTTGCCATACGGAATGCCTAAACCTGTGTTAAAACGGAAGATAAACTGCCGTTCTCCACCCAGGCTCTTATAAAGGCGCAGGTCTATTTCAGCCTTTGCATACTGTGCAAACGGGTAGCCAAAAATTGTCCTTTTGCCTGCAGTATCCCGGTGCGTGTTTAGCACCTTGCTCAGTAAACTTAAAGTATTGCCTCCAACATCAAGGCTACCTCTAAAATACATGAAATTTGCAAAGGAGTTTAGCTCAATGGCATTATACTGAAAAGTATACTGGCTCCCCATAGAAAATATAGTGCGACCAATAAGGTAGCTATATGCGTAGAGGTTTTTCTTCACCAGCTCAGTCTGTGCAACCGGATCAATTGTTCCCTTTGAAAATTCGAAATCTATTGGTGTTACCGTGTGTAGTTTCCTGCCCGTCTCTGCAAAATCATAGGAAATAGAGTTAATAAAACTCTCGCGGGATACCAGGCCTTTCTGGTAAAACAATTGGTAATTTGTTGAAAAAGTGGTGTGAGGCACACCATATTTACCCAATATCGGAAAGTCAAACGGCGAAATTATACCCGGAAAAATAAGGTTTGCACCCAGGCGCAGGTCCTGATTTTGTACAGCAGCATGATTTGTTGTACTGCTGTTATTGTCAAACAATACACTCCAGTTGGTCTTTATTTGCAGTATGGCAGCACTTTTAAATACATTTCTGTCGGTAAAGGTGTTGCCCAGGTTATAGCCAAATCGACCGCCATTAAATAAAAACTCACCTTCTATCCGGTCGCTAAATTGCTTTAAGGGAGTTATATCAATTCTTGTATCCAGTCGGTTGGTACTATCCGACAACTTGATATAAGTAGGGTTAGGCACATTCCTGAATACATTCAACTCCGATAAGCGCGATGTAGTTAAAGTTTGTTTGTCAATATTATATATCTCCCCTTTGCGCTGATATACATAATTTATAACCGAACGGGGTTTAAATTTGTTCGAGAAATCAACATACCTGAATTGCGAATCAACCTTAATTGTATCTGCTTTACCGCTTGCTCGGCCATTGCTTTTTGCAATAGTTATCAGGGTATTATTAATAGTATAAATCGGATGCGATGATCTTCCGGCAGGATTATCAATAATCATCTTTAGATCCACCACACTGCTCCTGAAGGTGGAATCGTATTGAAAATTAATATACTGGCGGTAAAAATCATAATAACCGTTCCGCTTCATTATCAGGTAAAACTCGTCTCTGTCATAAGCAAGGCTGTCCGTGTCAAACCGCCCTCCTGGCTGCACGTGCGAAAACCGTGGCCGGTTTACCCGGTACAGGTTTTGTACATTTTTATCAGCAATACTATCCTGTATCTTCCTGATCCTAAACATAGGGCCTTCAACAGCGGTAAATATCAGTGTGGCCTTTTTCTTTTTAATTTGTATGCTATCGGCAACTTTAGCTTTTAAATAACCTTTATTCTGCAAAAATCGCTCTATCTGCACCCTCGAGAATTCAACCAGACCGCTATCCAATATAGCAGGTGCCTCACCAATATCCTTCTTCCCGTTTTTACTAAACATGTAGTAAAATTGCAGGTTAATTACATTATTGGGCTGTTGTTCCTTATCAACATAAAGCAGTGCTGCGTCGGCAAATTCTTTATCAACCCCTTTTATAACTATTTTACGCACAAGCGCCCCATTACCCTTCAGCCTGCGGGTTAAACTACAACCCGACCCTATAAAGAGCAGTAAAATACTTAATATTGTAAGGCCGTAACCATTAGGTTTAATATATGCTTTCAAAGTCTCAAATCAGTTTACTAAAGTCCCTACAACATAAAAAAGAGCGTAAAGAAAATGGCTTATTTTTGGTTGAAGGATATAAATCGGTTATTGAATTTATTAACTCTTCCTACCAAATTGAAGCTATTTATCATACGGCTTCATTTGCCTCAAAAATGCTCAATTTATCGCAAAAAATAAATTTATATAATATTTCTGTTACAGATATTGAAAAAATAAGCAGTTTAAAAACCCCGCAGGAGGTTATTGCCCTGGTTAAAATACCTTTGCATCCGCCGCTTAATAACCAAAAGCTGAGGCAAAAGTTCTCTTTAGTTTTAGATGGCATACAGGACCCGGGTAATATGGGTACTATTATTCGTACGGCAGATTGGTTTGGCATTGATAATATCATCTGCTCGGAAGATACAGTTGATGCTTATAACCCAAAAGTGGTACAGGCCAGCATGGGTTCATTATCACGCATAAATGTGCATTATGCAGATATTACCTCTGTTTTACCACAAATTGGTTTACCCATATTCGGGGCCATGTTAAACGGCGAAAACATTTATCAAACCAAATTTGGCAACGAAGGATTAATAGTTATGGGCAACGAAGGCAACGGTTTACGGCCGGAAGTTGAGCGTTTAATAAGCAAAGCGATAACTATACCAAGGGCTGGAAAAGCCGAATCGTTAAACGTTGGCATAGCTACAGCATTATTTTGTGCAGAAATAACCAGAAATAAACTTGGCAGCCAATAAATAATTACTATTTTTGCAGCCTTGAAAAATGGTCGGGTGGCCGAGTGGCTAGGCAGAGGTCTGCAAAACCTTTTACAGCGGTTCGAATCCGCTCCCGACCTCAGGATTATTAAAAACATTAAATACTAAAAGCCATGGGCGTTACTCGTTTAAAAAGAAAAGATAGGAAAAACAAAACTACTTCACGTTTAGAAGTACAATTTTTAAAGCTGGCAACCAACCTTGAACCAGGAAGCCGCAGCGCTGAGAAAAAAGGTAACCAGATAGCAATAAACAATGCCGCTTTGTTAAAAGCAGCATCTGCAAAATAATTTCCGCTATTTAAGAGGCACATATATTGCGTCTTTGCTAATGACATTCAAAATCCTGTCAGTTTATGCTGGTGGGATTTTTTTATTGCAAGCCTCGCCATTGTGAGAGTTATAAACGACGCGTTTTGGAGAGATTTTTTCCATGAACTATGAACCATCAACTATGATCGCTTCAATATCTTCTTATTAATCCTCCCCACTAACGCCGGTCCTTCGTAAATAAAACCGGTATAAAGTTGCACAAGTGATGCCCCGACGTTCAGTTTCTCAATAGCGTCGTCGGCTGAGTGAATACCTCCTACTCCTATTATTGGGAAAGCTCCATTTGATTTTTTATGCAGATAAGCAATTACCTCGGTCGAACGTTTGGTTAAAGGCATTCCGCTTAAGCCGCCCATCTCATTTTTCAATTCATCATTTGATGTTAAACCTTCCCTGTTGATGGTTGTATTGGTAGCAATAATACCCGCAATGCCTGTTTGTTGTACTATCTCCACAATATCATCCAGTTGTTCGTTGGTTAAATCAGGTGCTATTTTTAACAAGATCGGCCTGCTGATGCCGTTTTTCAAGTTCCGTCTTTGTAGGGTATTAAGCAATTCCATTAAAGGTTCCTTCTCCTGAAGTGCACGCAGGCCTGGTGTATTTGGAGAACTTACATTCACCACGAAATAGTCAACCACATCAAAAAGGCGGTTAAAGCATTTTATATAATCACTTACAGCATCCTCGTTTGGGGTGACTTTATTTTTCCCGATGTTCCCACCGATAATGAGGCCTTTCTGACCAGCTTTGCTCTTTCTGAAGGCAGCCAGGCGTTCAGCAACTGCATCAACACCCAAGTTATTAAAACCCATACGGTTTATTAATCCACCGTCATCCGGTAACCTGAACATACGAGGCTTGGGGTTTCCGGGTTGTGGCAAAGGAGTTACTGTACCAACTTCAACAAAGCCAAAGCCCAGGTTAGCCATTTCGCCCATCATTTCGCCATTTTTATCAAACCCGGCAGCAAGACCAACAGGATTTTTAAATTTAAGGCCAAATACTTCCTTTTCAAGCCTTGCATCCTTAACATCCCATATTGCACGACTTAATGCTGCACCGCCGGGAAAACGGTTAAAACGTTTCAGATTAGCAGTTACAAAATAATGCACTTTTTCAGGATCGAACTTAAACAGCAATGGCTTTATCAGGAAATACATAGCTGCGAAGGTAAGAGTTTTGGAGGAAGTCCGAAAGCCGGGAAAGCCAGGAAGTCTGAAAGAAAAACAACAGTTGTAGTAGCGTTGTGACCACCATAAATTGACCTGTAGTCTTGAGTCGGGAGTCTAAGTTCGACGCAAGATCGGAAAAGTGGGTTTACATTGGGTTTACATAATTCAGTGTAAACTAACATATAAATAACTGTTAATCAATTTATTATATTGATTTTTAGAAGAAAAAATGGGTTTACACATTTTGCATAATCAAAGTGTTGCGTTTATATGCTCAACTTTCAGAAAACTAAGGAAACAATCGTAATTTGAAAAGGTAATCGCCTCAAGTCAAGTAGCCTTGGTCATCCATACTATCATGATTAAACCTCAATTCACGTGTGACCCAGCACTGGTAAGTCCTTCGTACACTAACAAATCCGCAATTTTTACAATTATTGCTAACAAGTCTATATATTAGCAATACAAATTAGCTTTCCGGCTATGAACGATGAACCATCAACTATAAACTTCTTATGACCACCCGCCGTAATTTTATAAAAAACACCGCTATAGGTACTGTTGCTACTTTGGCATTACCTCAAATTGTCACTTCGGTTTATGCTGAAGAAAAAAGTATTAAAAAAATCCATCTTGAAAAAAACGACATTATCCTTTTCCAGGGCGATTCTATAACCGACTGGGGCCGCGATCATAATAAATCGTTTCCAAATGATACTGGTTCATTAGGTACGGGCTATGTGTTGTTAGCTGCCGGTCAGCTTTTAATTCAAAACCCCGAAAAAGCCCTTCAAATTTACAACAAAGGAATCAGCGGAAATAAGGTTTACCAATTAGCCGAACGCTGGGAGGCCGATGCGCTTGCCATAAAGCCAAATATACTAAGCATCCATATTGGTGTTAACGATTTTTGGCACACCCTAACCAATGGCTACACAGGTACAATCGAAACTTATATTACTGATTATCATGCGCTCATCAATCGCACTAAGAAAACTTTACCCGATGTAAAACTGGTTATTTGCGAACCATTTGCTGTAAAAGGAGTAAAGGCTGTGGATGATAAATGGTACCCGACATTTGATTTATTCAGAAAAGCAGCCCGCGATATCGCGGCTGAGTATAAGGCTGCATTTGTACCCTACCAGTCAGCATTTGATAAGGCCGTTGAATCTGCTCCCGGCAACTATTGGACAATTGATGGCGTACATCCCAGCATTGCAGGTGAAGCCCTTATGGCTAAGACATGGATGGAGGTAGTTAATTAGAGATTAGGATTGAAAACTTAGAACTTGATTGATTTTGGATTGAATAATTGCTTAAATTATTTATTTAACCTTGAACTTTTACGGCTTTCCGACAAAAAACCTAATCTCTGGCCTCTGATCTCTAGCCACTAATCCGTATCTTTGCGCGTAAATGATAGCTATAAATAACCTTACGTTTGAGATTGGTGCAAGAGCGTTGTACGATGAAGCAAACTGGCATATAAAACCGGGAGAAAAAATTGGCCTTATTGGCGCCAATGGAACCGGAAAAACCACCCTTCTTAAAATTATTGTAGGAGATTATACACCTACATCAGGTACCATATCAATGGCTAAGGACCTTACTATAGGTTACCTTAACCAGGATCTTTTATCTTACTCATCCGATAAAAATATATTACATGTAGCAATGGAGGCGTTTGAGCGCCAAAACCAGCTGCATGACGAGATTGAAAATATACTTCACAAGCTCGAAACCGATTACAGCGAGGACCTGCTGCATAAGCTTAGCGACAAGCAGCACGAATTTGAAGCGCTTGATGGTTATAATATTGAATACAAGGCTCACGAAATTTTGGCCGGTCTTGGTTTTAGCGAAGCGGATACACACCGCAAGTTAAGCGAATTTTCAGGTGGATGGCGTATGCGTGTTATGCTGGCCAAGATCCTGTTACAGGCGCCTGATATCCTCTTACTGGATGAGCCTACCAACCACCTCGACTTACCATCCATCCAATGGTTGGAAGATTATCTGAAAGCTTTTGATGGTGCAGTGATCATTGTATCGCACGACAGGTGGTTTTTGGATAAAGTAATAAACCGTACTGTCGAGTCGCGCAAAGGCAAGCTTACAGTTTATGCGGGTAATTACACTTTCTACCTTGAAGAAAAAGCACAGCGTGAAGAAATTCAGCGTGGCGAGTTTAAAAATCAGCAATCAAAAATAAAACAGGAAGAGCGTTTAATTGAACGTTTCCGCGCCAAAGCTTCTAAAGCAAAAATGGCGCAATCCCGTATTAAAATGCTGGATAAAATGGAACGTGTGGATGATGTGGATGATGATAATCCATCTGTAAATTTCAGTTTCCGTTTCTCAAGGCAATCAGGCAGGCATGTTGTTACGCTGGATAATATCACTAAAAAATATCCAACAATTGATATTTTAACCGGAGCTGAAGCTGTTATTGAAAAAGGCGACAAAATTGCGCTTATTGGTGCCAACGGTAAAGGTAAGTCTACCCTGCTGCGTATTATTGCAGGAGCTGATAGCGATTTTACCGGCAAAGCAGAAACCGGCCATAACGTAACACAAACCTTTTTCGCCCAGCACCAGTTGGAAGCCTTGCACCTTGAACATACTGCTTTGCAGGAGCTGCAATCATTTGCTCCAAAACATACTGAAACTGAGCTGCGTTCAATTTTAGGTTCGTTTTTATTCACTGGTGATGATGTATTTAAAAAAATAAAAGTACTCTCAGGAGGTGAAAAATCACGTGTTGCATTGGCAAAGGCGTTGACTGCCGATGCGAACTTTTTGGTACTGGATGAGCCTACCAATCACCTTGATATCCAATCGGTAAATATATTGATCCAGGCATTACAGCAGTTTGAAGGGACCTTCATCGTTGTATCGCACGATAGGTATTTCCTCGACAATGTAGCCAACAAGATCTGGTTTATTGAAGATCAACAAATAAAACAGTACCCGGGCAATTACAGGGAGTTTGATGAATGGTTTGCCAAACGCAAACTTGAGCCAAAAACTGCCATTCCAATACCTCAGCCAAAAAAAGAAGAAAAGAAAGAGCCCGTAGCTGTTAAACAACCTTCAGAAAATAAATTTCAGCAGTTAAAAAAACTCAACCAGGATTTAACCAAAATGGAAGAGCAGATAGCTGAAATGGAAAAAACCGTAAAGCAATTGGAAGCTCAACTGGCAGATGAAAAGCTTTATAACGACCTGGCTAAAATGAACGACATCAATAAAAATTACGATTTGAAAAAGATGGAGTTGGGCCATATACAGCTAAAATGGGAAGCATTAGCTGAACAGATAATGGAGCTGGAAGCGTAATTTGATTTCGGAATTCGAATGTTCGATTTCGGATTTATTTTCAATTTCGGAGTTATAAAACTTGTCATTGCGAGGAACGAAGCAATCGCATGCTATACAGAGCGAATAGAAAAATGTGGTTTGTGTCCTCACAATAAGTGTTCGAAAGAACCATAATAAGCGGTGGCCTGTGCGATTCCTTCCTTGGGGAAGGGGTGGTAGGAGTCTCACGAACTGTGTCAATTATACGTAAAAGCTTGGTGTAAAAACCCTCCCTACACCCTCCTGGGGGAGGGAACCACGCGGGGCCCGGCTTTTGTAAATTTGGTGTGCATCACAAAACACTATCAGGTATGTTAGTGTAGGCAAGGAGAATAATATATTAATTGAAACCATATTATGAATAACATCATTACGAGGTTAATACGATTTACTGGTTTACTTTTTTGCATCCTATGTGCCTTAAACTGCCTTGCCCAAACCCCATACGCCGACAGTGTCTACCGCCCCGAAATAAAAAGTATTGAATTTTATAACACAAAAAAGAAGGCATCGTTCCCTGTAATTACATTAAACTCCGGCGAAACGGTACTATTGGCATTTGATAACCTGCTTGGCGGAACGTTGAACTATCATTATACCATTGAACATTGCGATAACAGCTGGAACCCGTCGAACATATCCCCAGCTGAATATTTAAAAAACTATACCGATGACAGGGTAGCTGATTATAGCTATTCCATAGCTACGGTACAAAAATATACCCATTACGAGCTTAAACTTCCTAACGAAAATATAACACCTAAAATCTCAGGTAATTATATTTTAAAAGTCTATGAAGATTCCGACCCATCCAAATTGGTATTAACCCGCCGGTTGTATGTTGTCGATTCTAAAATTTCCATAACCGCCGAGGTTGTTCCTTCGAGTGATAATACTACGAGGCAAACCAATCAGAAAATAAATTTCACACTCGATTACGGCGGTCTTAGGGTGCAAAATCCGCGTAATGATATACGCGCTTTGGTAATTCAAAATGCCCGAAGCGAGACAGGCATATTAAGCACACAGCCAACTTATATCCGCGGTACACAGCTTATTTATAGTGATATTACTGCCAATGATTTTCCTGCAGTAAATGAGTTCAGGCATTTTGATACCCGAACACTGAAAGTAAATTCTGAACACATTTTACATATCTACAGGGATACGGTAAATACAGTGGTAATGCTTACAGATCCCGACAGGAACAAAGCTAATTATACGTTGGAATATGATTTAAATGGCAGTTATTATGTATTGAACCAGGATGGTACCGATCCCCGCACAGATGCTGATTATTCGCACATGCTTTTCAGTTTAAAAACCACCTTGCAGCCAAGCGCTGGCACACCTTATATTGTTGGCCGTTTTAACGATTACAAGCTGGATGACCACAGCAAAATGAATTTTGATGCAACAAGCAGCAAGTTCGTGAATGCCCAGTTTTTAAAGCAAGGTGTATATGATTATGCCTATGTTTGGGTTGACAAAGCTACCGGCAAACCTGATATCACTGCCTTGGAAGGCAGCTATTTTGAAACAGAAAATGATTATCAGCTCTTAATTTACTATCGTCCGCCTGGCGCCCGCTGGGAAGAACTGATTGGTTACAAATTATTAAATTCTGTAAAAAAGTAATAATGGGCTTTTATCTTATTCATATTACTTTTTCCGTTGCCTGTGTCCTCACAGGCAATCAACTATAGATAGGCAAGTGTGAAAGCAAATCGTCTATGAAGACACAGACGATGGTTAAGTTCAATCATTATTTTGTGGGATTTATTTTGTCACGATTGCTAAAGGATTAGGAAACCCAGCGATAGCAGCAAAATTTAGCTGATTGGTCAAAACTTTTAGCTTAGTTATTTGATTATATTTAGGGAACTAAACATGCTAACTTTTTTGAAAAAATTATACAATTGAGACGATTTGGACGAATAGCCCTAAAAACCATTCTTTGGATAATTGCAAGTATTGTTTTCCTGGTACTGCTTATAATAATTTTAATACAGGTCCCGGCTGTACAAAATTTCGTGAAAGATAAGGCTGTTACTTTTATACAGGGAAAAATTCATACTAAAGTACAAATTGGCCACATCACATTAGGTTTACCCAAGCTTATTGTGCTGGAAGATGTGTATTTTGAGGATCAGAAAAAAGACACCCTTATTGCCGGAGAAAAACTTAAAGTCGACATTAGTTTGTTAAAACTTCTCGATCACAAAGTTGAAATAAACGAAATAAACCTGCAGGGAATTACCACCAATATAAACCGCGGTGCTGATAGTGTTTTCAATTTCGATTATATTATAAAAGCTTTTGCAGGCGAACAAAAAAAGGAAGTAAAACCCACGGATACTACTTCTACCATGAAGTTTTCCATCGATAAGATCATTCTTGATAACATCCGTGTATCTTATAAAGATGTGATTTCAGGTAATGATGTAAAGTTCATATTAGGCCATTTTGACACCAGGATAAAGGACTTCGATATGGATAAAATGAAGTTTACCATACCAAAGATCAACCTTTCGGGTGTTGATGCCCGCATTATTCAGTCTAATGTTACTTCAGCAGGTACAACGGTTATTCCGGTCGATACTACGGTTAAGCCTATCAACATGTCCCTAAGCCTGGGTACAATTGATATATCAAAAGTTAAGGTTGATTATCGCAGCGGGCAAATGAGCAGCAAGGTTGATATGGGCAGGTTATTGGTTGAGATGGATAAGATCGATCTGAAAAATCAAAACGTTGGTATAAAAAATATCGAACTCAATGATACAAAGGCCGGGCTTGTATTTGCTAAACCAGAGTCCGTTAAAAAAACAATTGTAAAAGCCGTTAAAAAGCTGGATACATTGGTCGCATCGCCCCAAAATGAAAAGGGATGGTCGGCTAAACTTGGAAAGATTAGCTTTAGTAATGATAATATTCAATTTGATAATAATGCGCAGAAACCATTAGCCAAAGGGCTTGATTTCGCTCACATGAACATCAAAAATCTTAATGCTGATGCAGAGAATATCTCTTACAGCCCGGATACAATTTCAGGCAAGGTTAATTCATTTACCTTCTCCGAAAAAAGCGGGCTCGTCATTAAAAAATTCCATACCTCGTTTTTATATGGCCCAAAAAACGCCTATCTGAATAACCTGTTGGTAGAAACTCCGCAGACTACCCTACAAAAACAATTGCAGGTTGCTTATCCATCAATTGAATCACTGACAAAAGATTTAGGGCAATTATATGTAAATGCCAATTTAGATGGCAGTCATTTGGGTTTAAAAGATGTTTTATTGTTAATGCCAGCAATGGCTTCTATGGAACCATTTAAACATTCGCCTAATTCAGTTTTTAAAATAAACGGAAGGGTTATCGGCAAGGTAAATGACCTGCGGATTCCAAATTTTGAGGTTAGCGGGTTAAACAATACGCATATCAAAGCATCAGCAATTATGCGTGGCTTACCAAATATAAACAAAGCCTATTTTGATGTTAACCTGGCCGATTTCAACACCAGCAATGCAGATATTGCCAAACTTACAGCCCCTGGTATGATCCCTCCATCAGTCAGTATCCCCGCCAGTTTAAACTTAAAGGGAACTTTTAAAGGCAGCATGTATAATTTTAATACGAAGATGAACCTGCGTTCAACATACGGTGCAGTTGATTTGGTTGCAGGCATGAAAAATGGTAACAAAAAAGGTTCTGAGGCTTATGTAGCCAATATAAAAGCAAACAATCTTAATGTCGGAGCATTAACCAAACAGCCACAAACTGTAGGGAATGTTACTTTAACAGCAACCATAAAAGGTACCGGTCTCGATCCTAAAAAAGCAAGCCTGCAATTCAGTGGTGATGTAGTAAAAGCTTACGTTAAAGGTTACACATATCAAAACCTGGTTATGACCGGCACTGCCCATAATGGTAACTATACTGCCAAAGCCCGCATGAAAGACCCTAACATCGATTTTACGCTTGATGGCAAAGCGGATATGAACAAAAAATATCCATCTGTTGCAGCCACTTTACAACTGGATAGCATCAATCTTAAAAATTTGAATTTCACTAAAAATGAAATGCGGGTTCACGGCAAAATTGTTGCAGATGTACCAACTGCCGATCCTGATTACCTGAATGCCAATATTAAAGTAACGGATCTTTTAGTAGCCCAAAAAGATCAGACTATAAAACTCGATACCATTAGCCTGGTATCAACCGCAAATGCCGATAGCAGTACTTTAAGGCTAAAGGCGCCAATGCTAACTGCGCACATGGCAGGCAAGTATAAGCTTACTGAAGTTGGTACAGCAATGCAGGATTTGATCAGCAAATACTATAATACCGCATTAGCATCAAACACGGTAAAGCCAAAATATACGCCACAGCAGTTTAAATTCGATATCCATATTGTTAAAACACCATTGACAGAAAAATTAGTACCCGATCTGAAACAGCTTGACCCGGTACTGATAACAGGGCACTTTGACAGCCAGGCAGGCGATTTCACCCTTAATGGCTCAGTTCCGAAAATTATTTACGGCTCCAACGTAGTAAATAATATGAAACTGGCTGTGGACACTAAAAATAATGCCTTAAATTATAGCCTTACCGTCGATGATATCAAGGCATCATCAAGTATTAACCTGCTTTATACCAGCATAACCGGCAGCGCACAGAATAACAAGTTAAATATTAACTTACAAATAAGGGATGCTGCCAAAAAAGAGCGTTACCGTTTAGCAGGTATATTCAGCGTTTTGCCGGACGAGTACCAGTTTAACTTTTTACAGGATGGCGTAATATTAAATTACATCCCCTGGACAGTTAATGCAAACAACGCCCTTCAGTTTGGTAATAAAGGCATAATGGCCCGCGATTTTGCCTTGACAAGCAACAACCAGGTTTTAAGTATTAACAGCGATACGCAAACGTTAAATGCGCCTATAACTGTTAGCTTTAAAAACTTTAAAATAGAAACACTAACAACTGCAGCCCAGCAGGATTCGTTGCAGGTTGGTGGTGTTATTGATGGCGATGCGCACGTCAGCAATTTTCAAAAGTCTCCTGTATTCACAACCGCGTTAAATATCAAGGATTTTAATTTTAAAGGAGATACGGTTGGCAATATAGCACTCAAGGTAAATAATCAAACCGAAAATGCTTATGCCGCTAATGTAGAAGTTACCGGAAAAGGCAACCAGGTTAAAATGGATGGTATATATTATACAGCCCCCGAAAGCAAGTTCGACCTTAACCTGGATATTATAAGCCTTAAAATGAAAAGCATTGAAGGCTTTAGCTTTGGCAGTATAAGAAATGCCAGTGGCGATATTACCGGGCAAATGAAAATAACCGGTACTACTGATGCTCCCGTTGTTCGTGGCGATGTCAATTTTAATAAGGTAGGCTTCAATGTATCTATGTTAAAC
>JABDFZ010000098.1 GCA_013286325.1 Bacteroidota bacterium
ATTACAACCACACTATACAATTTACAGCAGTATATTAAGGACCAGGTAAATGCTAATGAGCCGATAGGTACAATTAAAGAAGTGTATGATCTGGATGGAACCTTTATTACAAAATTCACATCAGGTGGCACTAATCCGGGTTTAGGTAACCAATATCCATGGATCGGTTGGGCATTGGATAATGGTTATAATGGCACTCCCGGCTCAGCGGGCAGGGTATTGATCGGAGCCGGAGCGCTTGGTTCAAGTGTCTATAGTTATGGCGCTATTGGTGGTGAGGAGACTCACCAATTAACGATTGATGAGATGCCTGGGTTTCAAGTTGAAACTCCAATAAATGCAGAGCATTATACTACACAATCAGGGGGTTCCGATCATCCTTATGGTGCAGCAGGGCCAGCAGAAAGAACAGATATTTTAACCTCCAATCCTATTGGCGGAGATCAGCCACACAATAACATGCAGCCATATAAAATAGTATACAGAGTTGTAAAGGTTGGTGCCGTAGCGCCACCATCCGCGCCTTAACATATAATTAATGTAAAAACTTAACAACCGGTGCCATTCAAAGCACTTGTAAATACAAAAAAAAGCAGCCTTTCTTAACGAAAGGCTGCTTTTTGCATTTACACACAGCTTCTAAACCACTTAGCATTTATACATTTCGCCCAATGAAATTTATACATTTGGTTTTTGCGATTATAGTATATCATTCCTTTAGCGCCAGCTTTTTGATGCCAACTTTTATGGTTATATAATGATCTACGTTATATTCATTAATTGAACAGTCAACATAAACACCACTGGTGCATCTAAGATCATTCTCAAAAAAAGTTAATTTGTAATTCCACCAATTAGTAATTTTCTCAGTAGGCTGGCCAAAGGGGGGCACTTTTGGTTCATAAGCTATTGGCTCAAGAATGTAACCATCGTACATTTCTGTTTCTGAGTTAATATTAAATCCCTTCATTACATGGTGTTTTTTCCGGTAGGCTGATATGGTTGCTGTATCAACCTTTGATATGAAATTTGGCCGGTTTACTTCTACCAGTTTATACCCTACCAGCGACCCAATATCAAGTATTTTATAATTACGGATGTTATTAACACGCAAATAGGGCCCCACCCTCGTAAAACATTTTAGCACTTTATGGGCAGAAATGCTTCTTTCTATGATGCGTCCGGCCGCTACAACATCTGTTCCGGTGGGTATCACTATTGTTTGAAGTTCAGTTCCATTGTCATCCATTATTTTAAAAAGGCCACCGACGCTTTTATCAATTTGTACAATTTTGAGCCAATGATCACAGTCTTGAGCAAAAATAGGAGTGCTGGAAATGCTTAAGAGCATTTGAATAGGAAGAAAGGTCAGTATTAGTTTTTTAAAGTTCATGAGTATTTACGTTCAAAGGTTTTAGGTTTATTTATTGGGTGTATGCATTTGATGAATAAAATGCATACAGGTATCATTGTAAGCTATAAGTATTGTCTATTGGTTAAGTAAGTAGCTTATTATGTACAATTATAAAGAAAATTAAATTTATATGTTTGGTTTTGCAATTAATGAGTTTGTTTTTGGGGATTATAGTACGGAAGACAAAAAGTGTCTCGTAAGCACAATTTTCCCTGATAATTTAATTTTCAATGGAGAGGCGAATCGAACACCCTTACATAACGAAGCCCCGAGCTAATATGTGTGAAAAACAAGGGGTTACGAGCAAAAAAAATGGGGCAAAAATCTTTTCCAAAGATTTTTGCCCCATTAAGGGTAAATGATGGGGCTCGAACCCACGACCCTCGGTACCACAAACCGATGCTCTAACCAACTGAGCTACATCTACCGTTTGGAGAGTGCAAAAATAGAAATCTCTGGCTGATTTGCAAAGTCTTTTTTTGTTTTAGTTGAAATGGTTTGAATGGCTATAAAAGCCCTGTTAAAATTTCAATCCTTTTAACAACTACAGGCTTTACAACTTTCTGTTACTAATATTACAATCAGTTTACCCTAATAGCTGGAAACAAGGGTACTTTTGTAACATGGCAGAGCAATTGATTGAACTAAACGTGACGGGGATGCATTGTAACAACTGTGCCTTATCTGTCCATAAGCTTTTGGAGAAAAGGGGCTTACATAATATACTGGTCGATTTTGCAGGCGAAGAAGTTAAATTTTCGGGTAATGACGCTACCGCCTTACCTGATATCATAAAAGACATTGAAGGGTTGGGCTATAAGGTGGTTGACAACCCGGCTACTCAAGTCACTCCTTTTTATGAAAAAGTAGAGAACAAATTTATTTTTTGTGCGGTACTCACTGCTCCTTTATTGCTGCACATGATTTTACCCTGGCATTTTTTACATATGCCAATGGTTCAGTTATTACTATGTTTACCGGTTTTTTTAGTTGGATGTATACATTTCGGCAAAAGCGCTTATAACTCTGTTAAAGGCGGTGTACCCAATATGGATGTGCTGATATTTGTAGGATCGTCTGCGGCTTTTATATACAGCTTGATAGGTACTATTCAAAATCTGGGAGAGCATTACCAGTTTTACGAAACATGCGCTACCATTATTACCCTGGTATTACTGGGTAATGTATTTGAAAAACGCTCGGTTACGCAAACTACATCGGCGGTAAAAGATCTCGTGAAAATCCAGCAGGTTACCGCTAACCGGATTGTAAATGGAGAAGTACAGGTAATAAATGCAAAAGAAGTTAGTGTTGGGGATACTCTTTTGGTAAACCAGGGCGATAAGGTCCCGGTTGATGGAGAGGTATTATCAGGCAATGCATCTGTTGATGAATCAATGATAACAGGTGAAAGCATCCCCGTTGAGAAGGAAAAATACGATACCGTTATTGGTGGCACTATTATTCAGCATGGTAATATAACCATGCTTGCTACCAAAGTAGGTTCAAATACAATATTATCGCAGATCATCGAACTGATGAAAAGGGCACAGGCCGCTAAGCCACCAGTACAAAAATTGGGGGATAAAGTAGCCGCAATATTTGTCCCGACAGTTATCTTAATAGCACTCATCACTTTCGTGCTTACTTACTTTATTGGTCATACAGGAGTGCAGGTTGCTTTGATGAATGCTATTGCTGTATTGGTCGTTTCCTGCCCTTGTGCTATGGGTTTGGCCACTCCTACCGCTGTTATGGTCGGTTTAGGCCGTGCTGCTAAGAATGGTATATTGATAAAGGGTGGTGATACTATTGAAGCCGTAGCTCATACAAAGTATGTTGTGTTTGATAAAACCGGAACACTTACAACCGGGAAATTCAATATTAATGAAATAAAAACTGAAGGGGATATAAGTGTTGAGCAAGTGAGAGGCATTATTTCAGCGATTGAAGAAAGATCAAATCATCCTATAGCCCGTTCATTAGTGAACGGATTAAAGGCCTTGTCACAAACCAAGTTAATATTAAAATCAGCTAAGGAAGAGAAAGGTTTGGGGATGCGGGCTGAGGATGTAGAAGGGAATCACTACTTTTTAGGTTCCGGTAAGTCGGTCGATGAAGGTGGCTTTAATTTATCGCTCTATAAAAATCAAAAACTCCTGGCCCAGATTGCCATTGATGATGAAATAAAGCACGAAGCGGCAAGCCTGATAGCCCAGCTTAAAAAAATGAATATTATCCCTGTATTATTGAGCGGCGATAAAGATAGCAGATGCCTGAAAGTTGCCAGGTTAATTGGTATTGATGAGGTGCATTCTGAAAAATTACCTGATGAAAAGCTTGCCATTATTGATATTTACAAGCAAAAAGGCAAAACTATAATGATTGGCGATGGTATAAACGATGCACCTGCCCTTACTAAAGCGGACGTTGGTGTATCAATGAATGATGCCAGCCAGGTAGCCATCCAATCGGCACGTGTAATCCTGCTAAACACCGATCTGAACTCAGTAGTTAAGTTTTTACAGATCAGCAAACACACTTTGCTTACCATAAAACAAAATCTTTTCTGGGCCTTCGCTTATAACATTATTGCCATACCTGTAGCCGCTTTAGGCTTTTTAAACCCTATGATCGGCGCATTTACCATGGCTTTTTCGGATGTTGTGGTAATCGGGAACTCATTAAGGCTAAAGATAAAGAGAATAGGCCCCCCGACCCCCTAAAGGGGGAGTAAAAAATACAGCTTTACCTATTAAAGCGTTTAAATTTTATTAGTTTTGTTCCCCCTTTAGGGGATCAGGGGCAACAGATGATTGAAATTTTTACAGACGGAGCATCAAGCGGAAACCCGGGACCAGGGGGATATGGCGTGATATTACGCTCGGGCAAGCATTATAAAGAACTTTCAGAAGGTTTCCGTAAAACCACCAATAATCGCATGGAGTTGCTTGCAGTTATTAAGGGGCTCGAGGCTTTGAAAACTCCAAATCAGGATGTTACCATTTACTCCGATTCAAAATATGTAATTGATGCAATCGAAAAAAGGTGGGTAAATGGGTGGTTACTGAAAGGCTTCGCCGGAAAAAAGAACAAAGACCTCTGGTTGCGTTATCTTGACATAAGCAAACTGCATAAAGTTAAATTCGTTTGGGTTCGTGGGCATAATGGCCATCCTGAGAATGAGCGCTGCGATGAACTGGCTGTAGCTGCAGGAAAACAAAAAGGTCTGCTGACTGATTCTGTTTTTGAGATGGAGAGTGCGAAACTTTTATAATTCGGCAATTAGTCGGCGGTTTTCAGTTGGCAGTTGGCGTTAATTTTCTGACTGCAAACTGTAAACCGGCAACTGCAAACTACCTCCCCACCAATTCAATAATCTGCAGGTCTTTAATTTTATCGTCATCTATACTAAACCGGATTAAGGTCCGCACCTTTTGCCACCCTTGTTTTCCTGCTGCTCCGGGGTTGATATGCAGGCAGCTGATCTTTTTATCATAAATAACTTTCAGGATGTGCGAATGCCCACAGATAAAAAGCTGCGGTGGGTTGGTGTAAATTTCGGGTTTAACCAGAGCACTGTACCTGTCGGGGTAGCCACCGATATGAGTCATCAAAACATCTACATTTTCGCATTTAAACCGTAGGTGTTCGGGGTAGGTGATTTTTATATCTGCACCATCTATATTGCCATAAACACCTTTGAAGGGTTTGAAGGCCACCAGTTTATCAGCAACTTCTATATTACCAAAATCTCCTGCATGCCAAATCTCGTCACAGTTTTCAAAGTGCTTGAATACGGCATCGTCAAGATAGCTGTGGGTGTCAGAAAGAAGGCCTATCTTAACCATATGTGTTTTAAAAATTGATGAAATATGGCTGTAGCAATTTCATATACTCTTCTGAATAATCTCCGATAGCCTTATAAATGGTTAATTTACTTATTTCTGCTGAAATTTGATTAAACCCAAAACATACAATTTCACGGTGAGGCTCTGAGTTTTCAAAAGAATGTATTTTTATTGTTTTTTGCAGATAAAGCCCACTTTGACCTGCAAACTCTTTTGTCAGTGACGCGATTGCTAAGGGTAATATCAGCCAGCATAAGCCTTTGGAGGACAAGTGTTTTGTTATATACTTTATTAATACCTCAAAAAAATCCAGATCTGTATGCTTTGCTAATGATTTTTGAGCCTTTGGCGATTTTAATGAATCGATATAAAACGGGGGATTAGAAATAATCAGATCATATTTCTTTTCGGGGTGGGTATCAAGAAATCCTTCAAAACTTGCAGGATAAATTTTGAGCCTGTCTGAAAACGGAGAATTATTAAAGTTTCTCGCTGTAGTTGAAGAAGTATTTTCATCAATTTCAACAGCATCAATTTCAGCATCCGTAAATCGTTGGGCAAGCATCAGGGCAATTACTCCAGTTCCGGTGCCAATATCCAAAATGGCTTCAGGTGAGTCTGCATTTACCAAAGCGCCAAGTAATACACCATCTGTGTTGATCTTCATAGCACAACCCGACTGATCGACACGGAATTGTTTAAATTGAAAAATACCGCTCATACTTATTTCTCATACAACTCAATTGGAAGCCCATCCGGATCGGCAAAAAACGTAAAACGTTTGCCGGTAAACTCGTCAACTCTTACCGGTTCAATTAATATATTGGAACTTTTAATAGCGCTTACCGCCTCATCAATGTCATCTACCTCAAAAGCTAAATGCCGCAGGCCTGTGGCTTCTGGCAGGGATGGCCTTGCAGGTGGATCTGGAAATGAAAAAAGCTCAATCTGGTATTGGTTACCCACTTCCAGATCGAGCTTGTATGATCTTCTTTCTTCGCGATAAACTTCGCGAACTATTTTTAAATCAAGTACAACACTATAAAAATGTTTAGATCTTTCATAATCCGAACATATAATAGCTATATGGTGTACCCGGCTAAGCTTAAGCATTATGCTCCTAAAATTTCATGCAGCACATTATTATAAACCATTTTTATATCGGTAATATGGCCAAATAATTCTTCATCTACATTTAAAGTACCATTGGTAACAGTACCAAGTAAACTAAATTCAACTTCACTGGTCGACATCAGCTCGATGAAACGTTCCTGGTCGGCAGGTGCAATACTTACCACTACCCTGCCCTGTGCCTCGCCAAAAAGGAAAGCATCTTTACGAATATCGCTATCGGTTTCAATTTCAAAACCTAAGCCATTTGGCAATGCCGATTCAACAAGCGTAACGTATAAGCCACCATCGGCAACATCATGTGCTGATTGAATAACCTTATGCTGGATCAGTTGTTTTACCACCTGATGCATGGCATATTCTTTATCCAGATCAAAATAAGGGGCCGGAGCGGCTGTTATTTTATGGTACGATGCCAGGTATTGTGAGGAAGCAATATCGTTAACGGATTCGCCAATTAAATAAACTAAATCATCAGGTTGTTTAAAGTCTGATGTCATCAGGTTCGACAGGTCATCCATTACCCCAAGCATACCAATAGTAGGTGTCGGGAATACCGGGCCGTCATCTGTAGATTGGTTATAAAAACTCACGTTCCCACCTGTAACAGGGGTTTCAAACTTACGGCAAGCTTCTCCCATTCCTTTTATAGCGCCAACAAATTGCCAGTAAACTTCGGGTTTGTAAGGATTGCCAAAGTTAAGGCAATTGGTTATAGCAACAGGCTCGCCACCAGCACAGGTTATGTTACGGGCTGCTTCGGCAACAGCTATTGCTGTTCCTTTTTGCGGATCGGCATATACATAACGCGACTGGCAATCAACCGTAATAACTATTGCTTTATCGGTATCTTTAACAGCAACAACTGCAGCGTCGCTTGGGCGGTTAGTTGTCATGGTTGAGGTACCGATCATTGAATCGTATTGATCAGTAACCCAGCGTTTTGATGCAATATTAGGATGACTGATCAGGTGCTCAGCAACCGCAATCAAATCTGCAGGTTCTTTAACATCTTCAATTTTAAATTTCTGATTTTCTGCAAAGTAAGCAGGCTCACGATACTCACGTGTGTAAACCGGAGCCCCGCCACCTAAAACCAGGTCATCAGCAGGGACATCAGCCACCATTTCGCCATTCATATAATATACAAGGCGTTTGGTATCGGTAACTTCGCCAATGATAGCGCAGTTCAGGTCCCATTTATCAAATACTGCCTCAACGTCTTTTTCTCTGCCTTTTTGAACCACAATCAGCATACGCTCCTGCGATTCGGACAGCAAAATTTCATAAGGCTTCATATGCTCCTGGCGCATTGGCACTTTATCCAAATAGATAACCATACCATGTTCGCCTTTGGCAGACATCTCAGAGTTTGAGCAGATAATACCTGCCGCACCCATATCCTGCATACCAATAACAGCTCCTGTTTTTATAACTTCGAGCGTTGCTTCGAGTAATAGTTTTTCCTGGAAAGGGTCGCCCACCTGAACAGCAGGAAGGTCATTGACTGAATCTTCTGTAATATCTTTTGATGCAAATGCTGCACCGTGAATCCCGTCTTTACCTGTTGCTGAGCCTACAATATAAACTGGGTTGCCAACACCGTATGATGTTGCTGATACAGTTTCACCTTCCCTAACTATTCCTGCAGAAAATGCATTAACCAACGGGTTAACGTTATAGCATTCATCAAAGAAAAGTTCACCGCCTACGGTTGGGATGCCAAATGCATTTCCGTAATGGCTGATTCCCTTAACTACGCCTTTAATTAACCATTTGGTACGGTCGAGGCTCAAATCGCCAAAACGCAGGGAGTTTAATTGTGCAACTGGCCTTGCACCCATTGTAAATATGTCGCGGTTTATACCGCCTACACCTGTTGCAGCACCCTGATATGGTTCAAGCGCTGATGGGTGGTTATGCGATTCAATTTTAAAGGCGCAGCCTACACCGCCACCCAAATCAACCAAGCCTGCGTTTTCTTCACCAGCTTTAGCCAACATCCGCGGACCATCTTTTGGCAAAGTTTTTAGCCAGGTGATTGAGTTTTTGTACGAGCAATGTTCGCTCCACATTACCGAGAAAATGGATAATTCGGTAAAGTTGGGCACACGCCCTAATATTTCTTTTATACGTTCAAATTCTTCGGGTAGTAAGCCTAAATCTTTGGCGGTTTCAACGGTGGTTAATTCCTGGTGCTCCAATGTAATATCGTTTTTTTGAAAGGAAGCACAAAATTAGTAAAAAAGGTGAAAGGATAAAGGTAAAAGGCGAAAGGTTTTTCCCCATGCTTTAAGATATATTTTTAAATATCAGGATACGGCTTTGCGTTTTAGTTGGTGATTTCTTTGCAATCTCCATTCTTTTAATGACATAGTTTTGCCATTTACCACATCATAATAACTAATCAAATATGTGCTGCTATCAACCTTGTACCAATCATAGGTAAATAATCTACCCGCTTTCTCCTCGCTTATTGTAACATAAAAATGCTTATCAGTTTTAGTTGGTGTATTTTGGATATAAGCCTTCAAAAATATTGTTGAATGTATGGTTTTACGGTATTTATTTTCCTTTACCATTTCAGGTAGTGAATTGATCAGTTTCAGGACTTGTTTTTCCTGTTTATTCGTTCCTATGCAATCTTGAGCATTTGCCTTAGCGAAAATTAAAGTTAGTAAGCTTAATGTGAATACGACTTTTTTCATGGTGGATGACTTACTAAATATACAAATAAACAGGCCTTGCAACAATTTAAATATTGCAAGGCCTGTTACTATTTTAATACCTTTTAATTACTCTCCAGACAACTGAAAATTGATAGGGATTGAATATTTTACACGCACAGCCTGTCCGTTTTGCTTACCGGGTTTCCAGGCTTTAGCTAATTTTAATACACGCAGGGCTTCCTCATCAAACCCATGCCCTGCACCCCGGTCTACAACTATGTTTGATAAGTGGCCATCTTTTTCAATAATAAAGCTCAGCCATACTTTACCACTTATATTCTCTTCCTGTGCTTCAGGTGGAAACCTCAGATTTTTATTTAAAAATTTAGACCATGCGTTCATACCCCCTTCAGGCTCAGGCATTTGCTCAAGGCCGCTATATGGTGTGTATAATTTATCATCCACTGCGGGAGCCGTCCCTCCGCCATTGCTTGGTTTATCTACAGGTATTTCAACTTCTCCTGGATCGCCTTTTAGCGTGGTTTGTCCGATAACAACCCCTTTAAGCTGATCATTTTTAACGGGGGTTTGAGAATCTTTATCAGGTACAACAACAGCAGGAGGATCTTTAATTGTTGCAACAGTTTTTAAGGGTTCAGGTTTGGGGTGTTGTATAACTTTTGGTTTATCAATTTTTTTAACCGCCGGGAGAACTGGAGGTTTCACAGTTTCATCAACTTGTGTTACATGTATAATCGGTTTTTCCGTTTTTAGTAATATGCTCGCCCCAAAAAGCACAGCAACACTAAAAAAAGTAATCCCCATAGCTTTTACCATTGTACTGGCATAATGCTGCCTTAAATTGTAAGCGCCATAGTCTTTGTTACGGTCATCGAATACAAGATCGAGCCACTCGGTCTTGTACAAATCAAATTTTGAGATAAGCATAGTGATTGAAATTAAATTTTCTATTATAACGTTGCAGCAGTATATGGTATTGCAACATTGTTACTTTTAGAATTCTTTCAATCAATCAAATGCAACATTGTGTATTTTAATAACTAATAACGTAGTTTATTATCAAAATGGTAACAAAATGCAACATTGTGTATTTTAACTACCACTTGTCTGTTACTATTTTTTTACTGATTTCTTCTTTTTTCGGCGCAGGAGCGTTAATTATATACAACTTTAGCTTTTCTTCCAGCTGTTTACAAAATAAAGCTGTTTGATCAAGATAGCCCTCCCTGTCCTTTTTATTAAACTTAGATGAATCTTCTAACGGGATTGCGATACCTGGCTGAGGGACAGAATTCCCATATCTGTCGCGCTGATACGGTGTAAACACAAAAGCGGTTA
The DNA here is from genome assembly GCA_013286325.1 of Bacteroidota bacterium. Lineage (GTDB taxonomy): Bacteria > Bacteroidota > Bacteroidia > Sphingobacteriales > Sphingobacteriaceae > Mucilaginibacter. The sequence goes on from JABDFZ010000098.1 coordinate 10,425, forward strand.
TCCAGTACCTGTATTTTCCTTCTTTATTTTCAATGGAATAAGTAAAACTTAATTCACCATCTTCATGCTTTAACAGCACAACACTGGTTACTACAAATTTGCCAGTCCCAGAAATATTTTTGTTCGCTTTGTCGGGTTTAATACTAAGCTTAGGATAAGCGGTTCTTAAAAAATTCAGTTCCCTGCTGTACATTGCATCGGCAGTCAGGCCCGGCTGTTCAACCACCTGGTAGTAAATATATTTATTGTTTTCATTCAAAGACAAAAGCTCTTTTTGAGCCATCGCTCCCTGGGCAAATAAAAAACAGGTTATGGCAACAACTAATTTTTTCATGTTTTAAAGATAAGAAAGCCACACCGTTTTTGCGGTGCGGCTTTTAAAAACAAATTTAAATATCGTGTTTAGAATGCGTAAACAGCAGCTAAAGCAAATTGTGAAGCTGACGATGTTGGAACAAAGCTGCTATCAGTAAATGGTTTATCCTTATTATGATCAAACCTGATCTCAGGAATAAAAGTTAAAGGGCCTGATTTGATATTAGCTGTTACAGTAAATGCATTGAAACTTGAGCTGGCAGTTGTAGGAGTCGCTTTCCACTTAAAATATTCACCTCTTAAACCTAATGTAACTATTTTAGAAACTGCTAATTGAGGGTATAATGCCACGCCGCTATAATCTGCTGCGCCTGCGCCTGTTTTATTGGCTGCATTTAAGCCTAATTTAAATGCATCAGTAATTTGGTAAGCTGTAGTTAAATCCTCAATTGTTCCTGAATATTTACCTGATAAGAAATTAAGGTAAGCAGTCCATCCTTTTACCGGAGTAACGGTTAACTGAGCGCCAAAAGTTGACACCTCACCATTTTGATGTACTACACCCTTAGTATCGGTATATGATTGTGTAATTGCTGTGTAGCTATTCCACTGATCGTTAAAAATACCAGCCATTAAGCTTACTTTATCGCTAAATGCGTAAGTTGCTTTAAAGCCTGCATTCTGGAATGGACCAGCGCCAAAAAGATATGAAGTTGAATAATTAAAGTTTCCTGTTGGAGAAATAACTTCATATCCAACAAAAGTTGCCATGTAGCCTGCTGTTAAGTTAAACTTATCAGTTACATCAAACGAAACATAAAGGTTTTGAATGTTGAACGAGTTGTTTGCATTTAAAACGTTGCCGTCTCCGTTAGGAACTGACTGATATTGCCCTCTTGGACCGAAAGCTAATTCGCCGACAAAAGAAGCTTTACCCACCTTCTTTTTTAAGCCAAGGTCGATCATGCCGATTGATACCGAGTTATTATCGGAAGCAAAATAAGTTCCAATGTTGGCATGTTTTGAAAAATCATACTTATAATAAGTATCAACGGAGCCGTAAACCACCAGCGGGGCATCGCTTGTGGTTTTAACCGTGTCCTGCGCTTCGGAAGCAAGACTAAAGGCAGATACAGCAAGTAATAAGAGTAAAAGTTTTTTTTTCATGATAAAGAAAATTGAAAGTTGAAATGGTTTGATTGATTGAATTTGTTAAAACATAGAGATCCCAGTCCGGATTATTTTTGAATTTTAATCCGGCATTATTTAAAATAAAATGGCATTGTTTATAAAGAACCCTTATGCGGTGGTTAGCAGTGGATGGTAATTACAGAGTTAATTAACCAGCCGCATAAGGGTATGTATTGATTATATTTAAGCAGTTACCTTGGTACCTGTTTCGAACAGGCCGCTTAAACTGATTTCATCTTCCTGAGGAGGATAAACTTCGATTCCGTGATCGAATACGTCAAGCCCGCCAACACCGGCTTCACCATGCTCTTCAACACGTAACCTCCATGGGTTTGGTAATTTGTTGATGATAAACATCATTACAAAAGTTACTACAAAAACAGCAATTGCAATAGTGAATGTTCCTATGGCCTGGGCCGCAAGTACGTGGGTACCTCCGCCATAAAACAAGCCTGTAACCGGGGCCGAGTTATCAGCACCTGTAGGACCTGTTGCACCGTATTGTCCGCAGGCAAATAAGCCTAATGACAGTGTGCCCCAGATTCCGGCGAAACCATGTACAGAAACTGCACCAACCGGATCGTCAATACGGAACCACTCTATTAAATAAGTACCCGCAAACACAACAAAGCCTGCAACTGCACCCAGCATTATAGCTCCAAATGGGCTAACCCAGTAACAAGGGCAGGTAATAGCCACCAAACCAGCAAGGAAACCATTAATTGTAAATGCTAAATCGAACTTACCTTTAGTTGGTCCCCACCATAATGCAGCCAGCATAGCTGTAAATCCAGCAGCACAGGCAGCAAGTGTAGTATTGGCAGCAACACGGCCAATGCCTTGTGCATCCATAGCCGAAAGTGTACTTCCCGGGTTAAAGCCGTACCATCCGAACCATAATATAAAACCACCAACTGCAGCTACCAATAGGTTATGTCCCGGTGGTAATCCTCCTTTTTCCTTATCATCTCGTGCAAATATTCGTCCTAAACGAGGGCCTAAAACTATAGCTCCGGCAAGAGATGCTACGCCACCTATGGTATGAACAACTGTTGAGCCAGCAAAATCGCGGAAGCCCTGACCTAATGCAGGAAGAATGTTTCCGGCTGATCCCATCAATGCAAGGAATCCATCAGGCCCCCATGCCCAATGGCCAATTATTGGGTAAATGAAACCTGTGATACCAATACTGTAAAGAATATCTCCACGGAAACTGGTACGGCCTATCATTGCACCCGATACTATTGTTGAACAAGTATCAGCAAATGCATACTGGAAAATCCAGTGAGCCAGGATGGGGATACCTGTTGTTTCATAAGTAGCAGGTGTATTCTGCAGGAAGAACCAGTTAGTAATGGTTTTGCCATCAGCACCTAGTCCGCCCCAGCCGATAAATCCATTACCATGACCAAACATAAATGCATAACCAACAGCGTAAAATAAAATTCCGCAAAGGCAGGTATCAAAAATACACTCCATTAAAACA
>JABDFZ010000099.1 GCA_013286325.1 Bacteroidota bacterium
TCTTTCCGTTTGGCGAAATTTCATAGCCATGTGTCCCAGGTTCATCAGCCGGAGTAATGCGCTCTGCCTTTCCGCCGGTAAGTTTTATCCGGTATAGATATTTCTGGGTAGCATTATCAGGCGAAGCCAGGAAATAAATATAGCCGTTTGCCTCATCAATAAGGGTAAGGCTGATTACATCATAATCGCCTTTGGTTATTAAAGTCTCTTTGCCATCCCTGTCTATTTTCGATATGTGCCTCCAGCCGTCTTTCTCGCTCACCCACAAAAAATCCTTCCCTTTATTTATCCATTCCCAGCCGGTAGGATCGCCGCCATTCCAGCGCGATTTACCGTCTATCCATGCTTTATCGCTTTCGGTATGGATAACCCTTGCCGTGCCGTTCGATACATTGGCAGTAAATATTTTGCTTTCGGTTTGTGCACGATTTAGTTGCTCAAGGATAATTTCGTTTGAACTGGTTGTCCACTCCATACGCGGGATGTAGTGTTGAATGGCATCGCCGGGGATATTCATCCAGGTGATCTTCCCTGAGGTAACATCAACAACCGCTATTTTACATGCGCTTGGATTTTCTCCTGCAACCGGGTATTCAACCGGAACAACATAGGGATATATTGAATCGGTAGTGTTTAACATTAAATATTTTTTGGTATTTGCAGCATTTATCTGCCAGTAGGCAATACTTCTGCTATCAGGCGACCAACGGAAACCATCGCGGCAATCAAATTCTTCCTCATAAGCCCAATCAAAAGTGCCGTTTATAAGCGTTTCGGTTCCATCAAAAGTTAGCTGCTTAGCAGTGCCTGTTGCTAAATCTTCAGTAAAAATATTATGCCCGCTTACATAAGCTGCTTTAGCACCATCAGGCGACAGCTTTGCAAACATTAATGATGAGGCAGGCCTATCTTTCCCAATTTGTTTTAAAGTTTTGGCGCTAAGGTCATAAACCCAATAGTCGCCTTTGGTATTATAACGCCATACTCTTTTTGTATTGGTAAATAACAACACCTTCTGTCCATCGTCCGACAGGAAGAAGTTGGCTACACTAAGTGGTTTCTGTCCTGCAGGTGTAAGGGCTTCATTGCTCACTAACACAGTTTTTTTGCTGGCATCGCGGGTATCCAGTTCAACTATCCCATCTCCGGTCGAGCGGTAATACTGGTATCCGTCTGTTGCCCAATGCGTTCTTCCACGCTGGGCCTTTACTGCCAGCTGCGAAAGCGTTAACAGCAAAAATAGTACAGGAATTAATCCTGCACGGTAAAATTTAGTATTCATTGGTTAAGTTTTTAGTTTTCGGATTTTTATTTTGCGTTATAAATAACCCCTCTGTGAATTTTGCGTTAAATTAGCATTTTAAAGCTTCTAAAAAATCTCTGTAATGAAAAAAATACTTCTTGTTTTTGTAATCCTGCTTACCTGCGTTACACTAAGCCACGCACAGCATATCGACAGAAGTAAATTTATTAAGGATAGCCTCGATTTTTATATCAATAAAGCGTTAACCAATTGGCGCATACCCGGTGCTGCTGTTTGTATTGTTAAGGATGGCAAAGTAGTCCTAATGAAAGCCTATGGCATTAAGGAGCTTGGGCTGCCCGCTAAAGTTGATGAAAATACTTTGTTTATGATTGGCAGTAATACCAAAGCCTTTACCGCAACAGCTCTTGCCATGCTCCAGAATGATAAAAAGCTTTCGTTGGATGATAAGGTTACCAAATATCTGCCCCATTTTAAGCTGGAAAACAAGCCTGCCGGAGAGATGGCAGTTGTAAGAGATCTTTTATGCCATCGTCTCGGTTTCCAGACTTTTCAAGGAGATTTCACTTTTTATAATACCAACTTATCCCGTAACGAAGTAATTGAAAAGTTGGGGCAAATTAAGGCTGCTTATCCCTTCCGCACTAAATGGGGATATACTAATGCTGCTTTTTTAACCGCAGGGCAAATCATTCCTGTAGTAACCGGCAAACCCTGGGAAACCTATTTGAAAGAAAATATTTTTGCTCCACTTGGTATGAGCAATACATTGGCCTTAAGCGCCGATATGCCAAAATCACTAAACAGAACCGTACCCCATACCCTTATTGACGGCCGTTTATCACCTATCCCTTATTGCCAGATCGACGGGCTTGCGCCCGCAGGTGGCATCAGCTCCTCAATAAACGATATGAGTAAATGGGCGCTTGCTTTGTTGAATGATGGCAGGGTAGGTTCAAGGCAGGTTATCCCGGCTGCTGCTATACAAGCCACCAGGCAGGCACAGGATATTGTGGGCCGGATCGGCCATTTAAGTGGCGAGACCAATTACGAGCTGTATGGCCTTGGCTGGTTTCTGCAGGACTATGCCGGAAGGTTACTGGTTATGCACGATGGCGGCGTTAATGGTTACTTATCGTCGGTAACATTAGTACCAAAAGACCACCTGGGCATTATTATATTAACCAATACCGACCAAAATGAATTTTACGAGGCGTTGCGTTGGGAAATTATGGATGCTTATTTTAAAATGCAATACCGCGATTACAGCGACACCTATTTAGCCGAATTTAAAAACAACGCATCCGTTGAACAGGTTACTGATAAAAAACTACGTGATACAGTGGCCCTAAACCGCCTGCCTGCTTTACCGCCATCGAGCTATACTGGTAAGTATGTTAATGATATATATGGCAGCCTAACTATTACGCAGGGAGAAAATAATGATTTGGAGATCCGCTTTGAACATCACACCAAAATGTATGCCCACTTACAGCCATTGGGCGGCAACCGGTTTTACTGTACTTTCTCCGACCCTGTATTAGGTAAAGCTGTATTCCCTTTCACTGTACAAAATGGAACTGTAAAAGGCATACGGATTAAAGTAGCCGATTTTGTAGAGCAAGACCCTTATGATTTTAGGAAACAATAGAGGATTATTTCGGATGTTCGATTTCGGATTTGATTAAAACACCTCCCGTCATGCCGAACTTGTTTCGGCACCTCATAGGGCATTACTGTCCACAAGGTGTGCGCTTAGGATTGTAAATGGTCAATTCTTTAATATTGCTGCAACTGTAGGCGAGGGTTCGCTCTCGTTTTTCAATCTGTCTATTGCCGTTACTACATATAAATAGGTTTTCCCTTTTACCACGTTGGTATCTGTATAAAAAGTACTGTTGTTATATTGAATATGCAGAATGTATTTGGGGTCGCTTAAGTTTACTTTCTCATCACCATTAAAACGATAAATAACGTATCCATAAACAGGCTCATTATCCTTTGCCAATGGCGGGGTTGTCCATTTAACCTCTACTCCTCTTATTGCGGGCGTTGCCGTTACATTTATCGGCGGGTTAGGTGGGATAGAATCTAACCAAAGCATTACCGGCGGCAAAGCAGGGTTCTTGTAATAAGTTTGTTTAAGGGAATCAGTAAAACCAAGCGGGTTGTTTAGCAGAGAATTAGAACTGAAATAAACGCTGCCCTGCACCCGCGGGTTCTTCCGCAGGTATTGAAGCTGACTGGGCACTTGTGCCGGATCTTTAAATTTACCTTTCCGGTGCTCGTTTATTCGGTATGCTCCCATACCAATGTATAAGTGCCTATCGTAAGTATTATTGCTCCACCAGTCCAATAGTTTATTAAATGCTGCCGAACGGTCATCAATAGGCCAGTAAAGCTGCGGATTAATATAATCAAGCCATCCTTCTTTTATCCATTTGCGCGAATCGGCAAACAATTCGTAATATGATGACCCGCCATGTGTGTCGGAACCTTCGGGATTTTGATAGGTGTTAGCCCAAATCCCAAACGGACTTATACCAAATTTCATCCATGGCTTATGTTTATGGATACTGTCGCTCAGCATTTTTATCAGCTTGTCAACATTATCCCTTCTCCAGTCCCTTATATCTTTAAAGTCGCCTCCATATTGTTTAAATGCTGCCGAGTCATCAATATGCTGCCCGTCAATCTGGTAAGGATAAAAATAATCGTCCATGTGTATGCCATCAACGTCATAGTTATCAACCACGTCTAAAATAACCTGCACAATATAATCGCGCACCTCAGGTATGCCAGGGTTAAACAATTTAAGTCCGCCGTAAACAAAAAACCATTCGGGTTTTATACGGGTAATATGTGTGGGGCTTAATAAGGAAAATTTACCATCGTTGGTTGCACGATAAGGATTAAACCATGCGTGCAGCTCCATACCGCGTTTGTGAGCTTCTGTAATTGCAAATTCAAGCGGATCATATGCCGGATCGGGCGCTTTTCCCTGTTTTCCGGTAAGCCATTTCGACCATGGTTCACGGCTTTTAGCGTAAAAGGCATCGGCTGCAGGCCTTACCTGGAACATTACTGCATTAATGCCTTCTTTCTGATGAGCATTAAGCCTGTCGGTCATTTCTCTTTTTTGCTGTTCAGTTGGTAATCCTGGGTGGCTTGGCCAGTCAATGTTCTCAACAGTGGCTATCCACACCCCTCTGAACTCACGTTTAGGGTCGGTAGTATCAGGAATAGAACTGGTATCTCGGGGCAGAGAATCAATTTTATGCTGGGGCTGTGCCCCGGCTTTAATACAGATAATTAATGTTAAAATTAAAAAAATTACTCCCCGGTATACGCGCATCAAACAAATTATTAAAAGCTGCAAAGATATAAACTCATAGCTTAGCTGTTTTAGTATAGTGCATAATAATTGTCCTTATTTTGGGTTTTAATCATATTGTACTTATTTTTAACCCGTGTTTGATTAATTATTATACCAATTAATGCTTAACCTCCGTTATATTTTTCACACTATTATTTATATTAAATGGGATAGATCAATAAATTAAATACCGGAATTTGTGTTATAACATTAAAACAAATAGGTTGTAACATTTATTATTATAAATCCGGCGAACATTTAACTATTATTGAAAACTTAAAAAAATTAATTGCTATGGAAAACCAAACAAGCCAAACACCTAAAAAAAATTCAAACGTCATATACTTCCTTATCGTGGTTGTATTGGCTTTGCTTGCTACAGATGTGTACTTGTATCTGCAAAAAAATAAATCCGATACAAAAATTGTGTATCAGAATGATGAAAAAACCAGGCTTCAAACTGAATTGGACAGCCTGGAAGCGCAAATTGAGCAGGTAAATGCCGGAAAAACAAGAATGTCGGCAACATTGCAGGCCAAAAACGATTCGTTAAAAGCAAAGATCAAAGTTTTACGCACTGAACTTGCAAAAGGGAAATTAACTGTAGCCGAACTTGCTAAAGCTCAGGAAGATGTAAAACAGTTAAGGTATTTTGTAACCAGCTATACAGCCCAGATTGAGGAGCTGAAGAAACAAAACACCACACTTGCTACTGAAAGAGATACGCTGAAAACCAACCTGGTCACTGCTGCTAAAAAAGACAGTTCGCTCACTAAGCAAAACCAGGAGCTCGGGGCAAAGGTCAAGGTTGCATCGGCCATTAAGTTGGCAACGTCCAGTGTCGTCGCCTACAAAATTAAAAATAGCGGCAAAGAAGTTGACGTTACTCGCGCCAGTCCTGCTAAAAAAATAAAGATAAACTTTACCATTGCAAGCAATGCTGTTGCCGAAAAGGGCATGCATGATATTTTTGTGCGTATTATCGATCCAACAGGCAATTTAATAACCGGTACGGATTCAGGAACGTTCAATGCTGATGGTCAGGATCTGCAATTTACTTATAAAACATCCATCGAATTTAAGGATGATGGCAGCGGCTACACCATCGATTGGGTAAACCCAGTTAAGTTTGAAAAAGGCACTTATACTGTATTATTGTATGCTGATGGATATACTATGGGTAAAACAAGCTTCCCGTTGAAATAAAGAATAGTTGAGTAAATTGACTATGCAAAGGGTTGATTAAGTTGAAAAAGTAAACTTAATCAACCCTTTTCTTTTGTACCATGCAGTTCAGAAGAGGATTGATAAAAGATGAAGTGGTATAATAGACTTGTTAAACTTAAATAGCCCTGACACTAAACCTGCGCAGGGGGCAGGCTGAAGTAAAAAGTAGTGCCGTGTCCAAGCCGTGTTTCAAACCAAACTTTACCGCCCGCATTTTCAATTGAGTTTTTAACAAAGGCAAGCCCAAGCCCCGTACCCGAGCTTTTGGTGGTAAAATTAGGCTCGAATATTTTTTCCCGTAGATTTTCAGGGATACCATTCCCGTTATCTTTTATAGTCAGCAAAATATTTTTGTTGGTTATTGTGTAGCTTATTTCAATCACGCCTGGCCTATCTGCCGGGGCTGCTTCAATAGCATTTTTTAGTAAATTGTTAAAGCATCGTAATAGTTGATCACGGTCTGCATTAATAATAAATGGGGTCTCAGGGGCCTGATAAATAATTGTAATGTTATCCATTTGTTTAAAAATGATAACAGCCTGCGTTAGTATTTCAAATACATTGAGCGGCTCCAGGCGGGTATCCGGCATTTTAGCAAAAGCTGAAAATTCTGAAGCTATTGATGACAAACTTTCAATCTGCTCAACAAACGATTTACTAAATCGTTCAAACTTCTGATCAAACTTCGGGTCTTTATCCTTCCACGATTTATCCAAAAGCTGTAACCCAAGTTTCAGCGGCGTTAACGGGTTTTTAATTTCGTGGGCAACCTGTTTGGCCATTTCACGCCAGGCGCTTTCTCGTTCGCTCTGGGCCAGCTTTTGTGCGCTGTTTTCAAGTGCAGCTATCATTTTATTATACTCTTTTACCAATGCCCCAATCTCATCGTTCCGTTCCCAGCGTATGGGTTCATTCTTTTTGCCGTAGGTTGTTTTACTCAAACTGAACTGTATAAAGCTTAACGGTGCCGTTATCTGCCTTGCAACAACTACTGCAAATAAACCAATGGCTATAAAAATTAAGGCATAAACATTTATCATGATGTTAAGCAGCGATCCAATCCTTTCTTTATAATCAGCTTCATTCGAAAAATAAGGAAGCTGTAAGTAAGCTATTGTCTCGCTTTGCGAATTACGTACAGGCACATACGCCGCTTTGTAATTTAGCTTGCCGATAATCTCCTCGTTAACAAATTCCGATTTTTGGAGCTTGTTCAGGTAAATAAAAGCCCTGGCATTCATCCGGCGCGCCTGTAAGCCAAACTCATAAATTTTGGGTTGGGTATTAATCAGTTCTACGCCATTGCGGTCATATATGGTAAGGTCAGCAAAATAGGTGTTTGCAAACTCGTTAAACTCTACCTGGCTTTCCTCATTAATATTGGTTAAATATTTGGTATAGTTCCCGCTTTCAAATGCAGCAGCAATCCTTGTTATCTTTTCCCTTATAGTTTTATCCTGTTGGGTTTGGTACTGGGTACTTATCGAAAAAAATGTGATAAAACCCACCGCAATTAAGGTGACCACAACAGCAAATATCATTGAAAACTGGATACGGGTTTTGTAAAGGATAAGATCGAAATTTAGCTTAAAGCTCCAGCCAATGCGGTCGTTCTTTATGTTTAGTATCTTCATCCTTATCCACAGCCACCCTGTTAATAACACCAAAACACTAAACATCAGAAAAACCACAAAAAAGAAAGTGATAGATGTTATCCCTATGAACAACAAATTTTCTTCTTTGCTTACTACTATTAAATTGCGCTCACTAGGTTTATAAATTAAATGGCTGTATTTGGTGAAGCGTAAGTACCATTCTTTGCTGTTGCTGCTGGTAGTTGTGGTCACATATTTCTTTACCTCGCCCGGCAGATCATTATTTTCAAGGTTATATACGTAGGTGCCACTTTGCGTAACTAATTTATTATCGATATAAAATGCATAAGAATAGGCTTTAAATTCATCTTCAATATTCAGCTGCCCGTCAATCAGCAGATCAGGAAATGAGGCGAATGATTGTAATGGCTTCGATTTTAAATCAATGACTATGGTACCCAGGCTTTTATCATTCCGAGATATTGGAATAATCGCAAAGTAATTTTGAAAGCCGAACGATTCATTTACCCTGTAGAAGTAGCTCGATACCTTAAATGAGCTATAAAGTACAAGATCTTTAAAAACACTTAACGTATAACTTTTATCGGCAGAAAGGGGCCTCTCATGGTTGTCGAATTCATATACATTAAAATCATATTTTGATAAATATCCGCTAAAGTATAATTTCTGTAGACGGGTCCTTAAATAGTTAGTATTATGAAGGCTGTCTGTAAAGTATTGGGTTATGGAAGTATCGGTGACTATTTGCCGCTCTGCTTTTTTAAATAGCACATTGGCGCTTACATCATCAGGAACTTCCAGCTTCTGTATAAACGCTTTACGTGTGTCCTTTTCTTTAACCGATTCGAAATAATTAAGCTTTAAAGCCGAGATAAGAGAACAAATTAAAATTATGGAGCATAGTGAAATGGCATTTATTCTTCCGGCATTGTACGAATAAGAATAAGCCCTGATAAATACCAATATTGCCCACAATAAATAAAACAAGGTAAAATCCTCATACCAGGCATCAATAATAGTAGTCAACACAACCCCGGTTATCAATAACAGCGCTTTATGTAAGTCTGGTATCTTGAGTTTAAACGTAATGGTTAAAAAAACTTCGTTTAAAAGATAGAAGATCAGGAAGCTGAAGCATAACATTATCACACCCAGCACGCTAAAAAAGGAAAGGTTGAGTACATTGCTTACATCAAAGCTTATTTTTGAATTGATGACCAGGCCGTAAAAAAGATTTAGCAGCAGGGTTGATACAGCTATAAGTGTTAATATACCGCATACTAAAATAATGTAACTCGCAATTTTGCCCTGGATATTTTTTAATAATAAACGCCGCCTTATATATAGAAAGCTGACAAACCAGCATATAAACAATATATTAATACAAAAATCGCCAAGCGACCGGAAAGCAAAGCTTGAGGCATATAATGCAGGATTGAAAATGTTAAGCCGATAAGTAAATTCAGGCCAGTTGTAGTATAAATTAACAAATCTTACCAGTACAATAAATAGAGCCAATACAAATAATGCGACTATTACATACCCTTTGGAAGCTATATAATTACAAATATTATTAATGAGTATACAAAAGCAAAATAGGGTTAACAGCCAAATAGTGATCTCGAAATAGAAAAAGGAATGGCTAACCTCGCCCTGCTTTAGTTTAACTGAAAATAGATAAGTGTTATTAATGCTGTGGATCTCGTAAACACTTTTATCAGTAAAATCAGCTATTTCAATGTTATTGTCCTTAAGCAGGTCATTGGCAAAACGATTTTGCAGGTATTGATTTTGAAAAGCATAGTTTACTTTTACCGGAATAAAAAAGATCACTGAAAAATTACCGCTGCTCTTTTTTATAACTTCATAATATCCGTTTGGCTCCTTATGAAAAGAATAACCTTCTTTTATGGACGAAGGCCGGTCGGGTATAACTTTTATACCGCTCCAAAAACTGAGACGGTTATTGGTTAAGGTTATAAACCATATATTTCTATCGGTAGTAAAATCTTGTATGAGGTTAAATGCGTCTTTTGGATTATTTTGCAGGCTTTTTAACTGGTTAAAGCTGACTTTATCCTTAAGCAGGTAATTAACATAGTTTTCCTTGTTTTGCAGGTTACCCTCAAGTATTTTGGCTGTTTGTTCGAGGCTGTTTACTGGGGTATATGTTTTGCGGACAATAATTGCCGTAAAAAATAAGCTGGCACATAGTAAGGCCAGCATTAAACGAATTTTCCCCGAGGTAGCCAAATGATTATTTAATAATTTCAAATGTAACCAAAATTCCAATCGGATGTTTTGAGTCTTGCCACCTTAGTCAAAAATAACTATCATAAAGGCTGTAGCCCAAAATCTGTAATTCTTTTTTTGGCTTAAGACTTTGGGCTACAAACTTATGACTATAGCTATTGTATTGCCGCGCTTTCTGTAGGCATATGGCGGTCAACCTTTTTTACGAGGCCCTGTAGTACGCTTCCTGGTCCTACTTCGGTAAATGAGGTTGCACCGTCTTCCATCATGTGTTTTACGGTTTGCGTCCAGCGCACTGGGCCGGTAAGCTGGGCAATTAAATTATGCTTTATCAAAGCAGGGTCGGTATATGGCTTGGCATCAATATTTTGATATATGGGGCATATTGGGGCTGTTATTTCGGTATGTTCAATAGCATGCGCCAGTTCAACCCTTGCAGCTTCCATTAATGGTGAGTGGAATGCCCCGCCAACGTTAAGCTTTAAGGCTCTTTTAGCGCCCGCTGCGGTTAACTCTTCACAGGCTTTATCAATACCTGCTATAGTACCTGAAATCACCAACTGGCCAGGGCAGTTATAATTGGCAGGCACCACAACATCGCTTATACGATGGCAAATGTCCTCAACAGTAAAATCATCAAGACCGATAATAGCTGCCATAGTTGATGGCTGTATTTCGCAAGCCTTTTGCATGGCGTTGGCACGTGCTGCAACCAAACGCAGGCCATCCTCAAAAGATAAAGCACCGGCAGCTACTAATGCAGAAAATTCACCGAGGGAGTGGCCTGCTGCCATATCCGGCTTAAAACCCTCACCCAAAACATTTGCCAAAATCACTGAGTGTAAAAATATGGCTGGCTGGGTAACCTTAGTTTGTTTAAGGTCTTCGTCAGTACCTTCAAACATCAGATCGGTAATACGGAAGCCAAGTATTTCATTAGCCTTTTCAAATAAAGTGCGGGCTTGTTCCGATTGTTCGTAAAGGTCTTTACCCATACCAACAAACTGGGCTCCCTGCCCTGGGAAGATGTATGCTTTCATGCTAGAGACTAGAGATTGGTTAATTAGAGATTAGTTACTGGTTAGAAATTGAAAATCTGAGATAAAGCTAAAAAACTAATCTCTGATCTCCAACCTCTAATCACTTTCTTAAACCTTATCCCAGCTTCGCTGAGATAAGGTTTAAGAATTCAGTCCTTGTTTTTTCCTTTAAAAATTCGCCTGTAAATGCCGATGTGGTTGTGACCGAATTTTGTTTTTGCACACCACGCATGCTCATGCAAAGGTGGCGGCATTCAATAACTACGCCCACGCCCCATGGATTTAAAGTATCCTGTATACAATCGCGAATTTCGTTGGTAAGCCGTTCCTGTACCTGTAAACGTCTGGCAAAAACATCAACAACACGTGGTATTTTGCTTAGGCCAACTACGTATCCATTGGGAATATACGCGATATGTGCTTTCCCGAAAAATGGCAGCATGTGGTGTTCGCACATGGAGTATACCTCAATGTCCTTTACTATAACCATTTGGCTGTATTCCTCTTTAAACATAGCTGAGTTTAGTATCTCTTTTGCATTGAGGTCATAACCCTGGGTTAGGTACAATAGGGCTTTAGCCACCCGTTCGGGCGTTTTTAGTAAACCCTCACGTTCGGGTTTCTCACCTATTAAACTTAAAACTTCGTGATAATGGGTTGATAAGCTGCTGATCAGGTCCGGATTGTAACGGTCAATTTTTACGTAGCCGTCAATATCTTCATCCCTGTCGGGGATATGGTTTTCGTTACTCATTTTATACGTTTAGTCGCCAAAGTACTCGGCGCTGTTATTTTCGGTTTCGTATAACTTAACCGAATGTAAAAACACACCTGGGTATGCTTCAATTGGTTTTTTTAACTGGTTAAAAATCTCTATGCAAAGCAGCTCTGTCGATGCCATTTTGCCTTTCATAAAGTCAACATCCTTATTAATGTTCTTATGGTCGAGCTTTTCAATTACATAATCGTTTATAATAATCTTTAGCTCTTTTAAGTCGATAAGATAGCCTGTAGCATGGGTAACTTCGCCTTTTACAGTTACAAACAGGTTATAATTATGGCCATGCCAGTTTGGATTGGCACACTTGCCAAATACTTCAGCATTTTTTTCTTCGCTCCATTCTTCGCGGTACATCCGGTGTGCCGCGTTAAAATGTTCTTTACGCGTAATATGTATCATCATAACAAATAATGGTGCAAATATACAAAACAAAAGTAGGCGTTATGTTTTATCTTAGCGGTCAAAAAAAAGCAATATGCGAATTCTTTTAGTTGTTGCTACGGAGGATGAAGTCCGAAGTCTGAAGTCCGAAGTCGAGAGTAAGAATCAGGAATCGGGAGTCAAGAGTCAGGAAACAGCTACTCAAGATTTAGAACTTTCGACTCAAGACTCAAGAAAAACTTACGACTGTAAAATCCTCGTCACTGGTGTAGGCATGGTAGCTACTGCTTTCGCGCTGGGCAGGCACTTGTCATCAAACAAATACGACCTGGTTGTTAATTTGGGCATAGCAGGCAGTTTTGACCGCAATGTTGCTTTGGGCGATGTTGTGGAAATAACCGAAGATACCATTGCCGAACTGGGCGCCGAAGATGATACAGAATTTTTATCAATTGATAAATTAGGCTTTGGCGAAGGCACGTTTTATCCGTCTAAAAAACTTACTGATCTGTATAACCTCTTCAACACTTTTAACCTTAAACAGGCTACAGCAATAACCGTGAATACAGTACATGGCAACGAGGCATCTATTAAAAAGGCAACTGAAAGATTAAATCCACAAATAGAGAGCATGGAAGGCGCAGCATTTTTTTATGCCTGCAAACAAATGGACGTTCCCTGCCTGCAAATCAGGGCAGTGTCAAATTATGTAGAAAAGCGCAATCGCGACAACTGGCAAATAGGGCTTGCCATAAAAAATCTGAATACCTTTGCTGTTGAATTTTTGAAGCTGTATGCTTAAAAAACAACCCTGTCATTGCGAGGAACGAAGCAATCGCGATCTTTGCAGATCCGCCCTGTATAGCATGCGATTGCTTCGTTCCTCGCAATGACATAGATTATTATATCAACCATACAATGAAACTATCCCTTGGTTTTTCACCCTGCCCAAACGATACCTTTATTTTTGATGCCATGATCCATCATAAAATTGACACCGAAGGCCTGGACTTTGATGTGTTTTATGACGATGTGGAAACTCTCAACCAAAAAGCCATGCGCAGCGAGCTGGATATCACCAAGCTTAGCTACCATGCTTTTGCTTATGTTGCCGATAAATATGTTTTGCTTGATGCAGGCAGTGATTTAGGCTTTGGCGTTGGCCCTTTGCTAATTTCGGATGTCGAAATTTCGATTTCAGATTTACAAAGTGGAACAATCCGAAATGGAACATCCGAAATCCGAAATCCTTTAATCGGTATTCCCGGCAAATACACCACAGCAAACTTCTTACTTGGCACCGCATTTCCTAATGCTACCAACAAAGTTGA
>JABDFZ010000100.1 GCA_013286325.1 Bacteroidota bacterium
GGAAAATTTTGTATGTAATTTAAATAAGTGCAAAGGCGCTTGTTGCCTTGAAGGAGATTCAGGTGCGCCGCTTGATGCCAGTGAATTGGACATACTGGATGAAATATATCCGAAAGTAAAACCGTTTATGAATGCCAAAGGGATTGCCACTATTGAAAAAGTTGGCACTTATGTAACGGACTTTGAAGGAGATTATACTACACCTTGTGTTGATGTAAATAAAGAATGTGCGTACGTAATATTTGAAAATGGCATAACCAAATGTGCTATTGAAAAAGCCTATGAACATGGGGCTATCAGTTGGAAAAAACCCATCTCATGCCATCTGTACCCTATCCGCATAACGAAATATCCTGAATTTGATGTATTGAACTATGACAGGTGGAGTATTTGCAGCCCTGCCTGCTCGTTTGGCAACGAACTTAAAGTAAGCGTTCATGAATTTTTAAAAGCCCCCCTTATCCGCAAATATGGCGAAGATTGGTATCAAGAATTAGAAGAGCGGGTTGCCGGGATATAATTAAGTCTCACCCCTTTAAATGTGCAACCACCTTTATATCCTTTACCTCTAAAACCTTTTTTTCATAACCAAACTGTGTAACATTTATCATTGCCAGACCCAGTTCGGCTAAAGTGCTTACAAAATTTGGAAACACAACCTTAAAAAATGGATACATCCATCTGAGGTATTTGTAATAAGGCAGTATATTTTTTAACCCCTTTGTTGGGTGCATATAACCCGGCCTGAAGTTAAAAACCTGTTTAAACTGAAGCTTCATCAAATCATTTTCGGTTTTCCCTTTTACTCTTGCCCACATTGAACTTCCTTTTTCGGTACTATCTGTACTTGCACCGGATACATAACAGAATGTCATATTGTTATGTATCCGGCTCAGAGTTTCTGCCACATGCATAGTGAGCGTATAGGTCAATTTATAATATTCAGGCTCTTTCATTCCAACTGATGACACACCCAGGCAAAAATAGCAGGCATCATAACCACTAAGCTGATCCTCAATAGTCGAAAGATCAAAAAAGTCCTGATGAACGACCTCCTTTAATTTAGGATGAACTACACCGCAGGGCTTTCTGCCGATTACTAAAACTACTTCAACCTTCGGATGCAGCAGGCACTCGTGTAAAACACCTTCGCCTACCATGCCGGTAGCGCCGGTAACAATAGCCCTTATCTTTTTGTCCATTTAATTATTTTTAATCATACCATATTACAAACTTCGCCTCAAACCCGTTGTAAACTCTTTGTTTACTGTCACCGGTAATCTGCCCGTCGGGTTTATTAGTTTAGTTATCACTTTCACTGCCGAGCGTTGCAGCTCATCTGTCATTTGGTAACAAGCCAGCAGGGCGCCGCATTTTTCAATTCCTGGCAAGTCGGCAATGGTGTAGGCATTTGCAAACACACTAATTACCGAGCGGTTGTGCGCTGCCAATTCTGCTATAAATTGTTTAACATCGTTACTATAGTCCAGTTTGCTCGCCGGGCGTGCACGGGTATCATTTATACTTACATACACCTGGTCGAATTGTTTTAAAGTCTCCAGCATAGTTTTTAATTCAGCAGGAGAAGTATTTTTATCTACTGTAAACCATGGGCTATTGCTGTACCACTTTCCCAATTCCTGTTGAAAAACTGTAGGTTTTGAAACCCCTACACTTACTATAGCTGTTTTTCTCAACGGGCTTAATCGTAATGAAGCTTCATTACCCTTTATAAGTGTTACCGCGGCATCGCTTAGCTGCTGCACCAGCGCCTTTGCTTCGGGCCGGTTAAGGTCTTCAGTTAAATTAGCAGTATTAGTTTCCTTATAATGGTTCAATCCTGCCCAGTATTTAGCTGCGAGTACTTTTTTAACACGTGAATCAAATTCGCTCATAGAGATCTTGTCTTTACGAATAGCCTTACGGATCAATTTTATTGCCCTGTCGGAGTTTTCCGATAGCTCTATAATATCATTACCCGCTAAAAATGCCCGCACATCAGCTTCACCTTTTGGGAAGTATTTTATTACAGCTTTCATCTCCATAGCGTCGGACACTACCAGGCCTTTAAACCTTAATGAATCTTTTAAAACTCCGGTGACAATCGGCCGGGACAAGGTAGACGGTAAATTTTTAGTACTATCCAAAGCAGGTATATCCATATGTGCGATCATTACACCGCTTATGCCCTCTTTTATTGCTTCGCGGAAGGGATATTCCTCCAGCGAGTCTAACCGCTGCCTTGTAAAGGGCAACAAGGGCAGATCGAGGTGCGAATCGACATTGGTATCCCCATGGCCGGGAAAATGCTTGGCGGTGGTTAAAAGGCCTGCATCCTGCATGCCTTTAAAATAAGCTATGCCCTTGGAGGCAACGTTATATTTATTATCGCCGAAAGACCTGTAATTGATAACCGGATTATTAGGATTATTATTGATATCCATATCAGGCCCGAGGTTCATCTGCATGCCGATACGTTTAAAATCGTAGGCAACCTGTTGTCCCATTTTATATATCAGTGAATTATCCTGGACGGCACCAAGCGTCATCTGGTAAGGGTAGGAGATAGTTGAATCCAGCCGCATACCAACGCCCCATTCGCCATCCATGGCAATAAGCAAAGGCACGCTGGCTAATTTCTGGTAACGGTTTATCAAATCGGCCTGTCGTACAGGTCCTCCCTGGAAAAATACCAGTCCGCCTACTTGCTCATCTTTAATCACAGTTGCAACAGAATCTTCATAAGCCTGCCCCAGATTAGTATGCGCCCGTACAAAAAACAGTTGTGCTATTTTTCTCTTCCGGTTCATCTTTTTAAAAACCGAATCGACCCAATGGTTTTGATGATTTAGCGATTTAATATAATCCTCCTTTTGCGCAAAAGCGCTTATTGTAAAAAGATTAACTATAATTATTAATGAGTATTTGTATACCGATTTAGTAGATAACATAGCCCAAATGTAGTTTAAATCTTATTTTCATTAGGTATAGTTTGTTTTTTAATCGCAATGCTATTGTCATGATCTCCGTATTCATACCATCAGCTGGCGCGGCACGTTATGATTGTTCATGGCATGATTTTTATTTGATGCCAGATAAAAAATGAAAGGCAGAATAAACCTTTTCATTATTTTTTAATCTATGAGTATATTAAAACAAAACACAATGAAAAAAATTCTCTCTTTAGCTATATGTCTGCTGATTGCAGGTTCAATAAGCGCACAAGGTTATTATTATGGTCATCGCCGTGCTGTAAGGCGCCCGGCACCACGTAGCCAATCGAATGATTTTTACCGTGTAAGGGTTGGCGTTGCTGGCGGCCTCAACATTGCTGATGCAGTTGATTCTTATAATAGCGATTACAGCACAGGTTCAATAGCTGCATTTCACGTAGGGCTTACCCTCGATGTTCCTATCGCTTATCCACTTTCTTTTGCTCCGGAAGTTTTGTACTCGCAAAAAGGCTATTCGGCACAAACTACCGATGGTAATTTTACCCAGCGCAGCAATTTTATTGATGTGCCTTTGTTAGCTAAATTCAGGCTATCGCCATTTGTTAATTTTGTAATAGGCCCGCAGGTATCATTCCCAATCTCAACCACAAATACTTATGATAATGGGTTTGATGTTACCGCTCGCGACCATTACAGCACCACTTCTGACAGAACTGTTGTTGATGGTGTTATTGGTATCGGATTTGACATTAACCCTAATGTTGAGCTGCGTGCAAGGTATACCATTGATTTTCAGCAAACTGATGATAATGCCTACTATGTACCAGGCTATCGTAACGAAGTATTTCAAATTGGCTTAGGCTTTAAGTTTCAATAAGTAAAACTTAAAAAAGAAGATGTTTAATGACAAAGCCGCTCCGGTAAACCGGGGCGGCTTTGTTGTTTTTGGGTTTTATCAAATATTTTCGTTTCAGCAATAATTAAAACAAGCAAATCAGCAAGACTTTTTGGGGCAAATTACACATAGAATTGTCAAACTAAAATTAAAATTGATTTGATATGTATCACTTATGTTACATTTTGCGTAATATCGAAAACTATATTTTGCTATGCCCAAAAATATTCATGTATTTGAAACAAGAGACGTTAATTACCTTAAACCTTATGTTGATAAGGCAAAGTCCTTGGGTTTTAATATTACTATAACCAATAATACCCAGCTAGAAAATAATCAGTTTTATAAAGAATTTATAAGTGTATACAAGCATTACAGTGTTAACCCGCCTGCGTTTGAAATTGCATGCTTTGCAAGATATTTTGCAATAGCATCAATTTTAAAAAATGACGAACCATTTTTATTAACGGATACTGATGTTTTTATAACAAAGTCGTTCAGGAATTTGCAGGGGCATGATTTTAAAGGCTCGTTTGTAGGCAGTGAAGGTTTTGACGAGAGGGGTTCTGAGGGGCAAATCGCCCCACATTGTACAGTTTGGAACAGGGAATTGCTTTTAGATTTTATTCATTACACCATCGATACTTATAAAAGAAATCAGGAAAGTGATTTCCTGGAAAGCTATTCTCAATCGCAGACAAAAAGACTGGGCCATACAGGTGTGTCCGATATGAATTTTATCTATCTGTGGATCCAGAGTAATAACATTCCTTATATTAATTCAAATTCAACCAAATTTGCATTTGGTATCGATCATAATATTTCTTCGCTAGTATGTGCTGATGATGAGTTTAAATCATTTACAAATAGAAAATACTTAAAAATAAAAGGCGATCGTATTACCTGTTTGTTGAAATCTGGTCAAGAGCAAAATATGGATCTGTTACATTTTCAAGGATTGTACAAGTCGATATTAAAGGATTTCTATGAAGGGAGATACACAAAATTCGGATATTTTACCTTGAAAAATGATTACAGGCGTAAACGGAATATCCGCAAAGCCAGAAGAAAAAGTGTTTAAATTAGTTTAATACTTGAAAGAAAGCGCCCTCCTATTATAAAGCCGCATTTTTAAACACAGATTTAAACCATCGTTTAACCTTTCCGTTAAAAGCATTTTGTTTGCGCCTTTTTTCCTCGATATTAAAGTCCCGGGTTAAAACGTATAAATCTGCTTGTTTTTCAGGGACAATAAACACTGGGTTGGTAATTTCATCAATTTCATGCAAAGGATTATTAGCATATACATTATCTAAATCTATTGTATGTGTTGCATTTGCACCAAAACCTATATTTGAAATAAGATTTTCATTGGGGATAATGACAAGCCCGTTATTAAAGAAATTAGCAAAATCTAATTGATATGCCCATGAATTAATTCTACCTGCTTTAACCTCCGTGAAAATATTAACCCAGGCATCAACTACTAAAGGATCATCAAAAATATTTCTTAGTTTTTCCCTAACCTCATCATTGCTATACTTGTTTAAATCCTTATCGTAATCATTCCAAACTCTTCTCCAGCTTGCCCAACCCCAAACATGCGTTCTGTTAGAAAAGTAATAAGTGTTATCGCCCCATTTTCTGGCTTGTTTAGGGTTAAATCCTGTAATATGCCTTATTCTTGTATCATCGCGATATTTCTCTAAAAGTGTATCGCAGAATTTAAAAAAACTATGTGCAGGTAAACAGTCATCTTCCAAAATAATCCCTTCTTCTTCATGTTTAAAAAACCATGATATTGCAGAAGATACTGCATCCTTGCAACCTGCATTGTTTTGCTTAAAAAGTGTTTTTAGCTCACAGTCCCAATCAACTTCCTCAATTATCGATCTCGCTTCCCTGCATTGTAATATATCATCGGTGTTATCGGGCCTTGGGGCATCAGCAGCAACATATAAACGAGCAGGTTTAGCAGCTCTTATTTGTTCAAAAACCCGCTGGGTTGTATCCGGTCTGTTAAATATAACAAATAGTACAGCCGACTTTGTTTGGTAAGGGGTATCAGTTACAGACATGCTTTATAAGTTTATTTAAACAACTCAAAGTTTAAAAGAATAGTTTTTATTTGGCGTAACAATCTGGATGCAAAGCGGTTTGAAAAAGAATTGTTACAAAAAAACTAAATGGCAATTAATCAGCTGTTTATGCTAAATGGATAAATACAATGATCAACTGTTTATAATTTACATAATTGTTGCCACTTCATACCGTTCTGTTTTAATACATTTGCAAGTATACATCAACCTATGGGACTTAATTTTATAAAAAGAATAGCACAAATACGCGACCTTCTCCATGTTGTTATAAAAAAAATTGATGATGATAAAGGCATCAAAGTAAATCAGTTTTTAGCTGATAATTTATTCAACAATCCGAAATACACTTTATCAAAGCGCCTCAATAAACACGAGTCCCAGGTGTTTTCGCAAAATGGAGAAGATGGTATTATCCAGGAAATATTTAACCGTATAGGATATACTAATAAATATTTTATTGAATTTGGTGTTGAAAACGGACTTGAAGGCAATTCGACTAATTTGCTTTACAAAGGCTGGAGCGGTTTGTGGATAGAGGGTAGTGACAAGTTTTGCCGGCAAATATCCGACCGCTTTAAAGACCTGATGGACGAAGGCCGTTTAAAAGTTCAAAATGAATTTATAAATGCCGAAAATATTCAATCGCTTTTTGACAAAGCAGGTGCGCCTAGCGAACCCGATTTGTTGTCAATCGATATTGATTATAATGATTACTATGTTTGGAAAGCAATAACAAAATATAAACCCCGTGTAGTTGTTATTGAATATAACTCAGTATTCAGACCTGATACCCATTTTGTAGTAAAATATAATGCAACCAGAATGTGGGACAAAACCAGCCATTTTGGAGCTTCTTTACTGGCATTAGAGCAATTGGGGAATGAAAAAGGCTATTGCCTTGTAGGATGCGTGTTTACCGGCAGCAATGCTTTCTTTGTACGCAAAGACCTGATAGCTGACCTGTTCGAATCGCCTTATACTGCAGAAAATCATTATGAACCTAATCGTGATTTCCTTTATTATAAGGCAGGTCACCCTAAAAATCATATACCTGATTGAGGATTAACTAATCACCATTAAATGTCTGCATGTCTATCAATCGCTTGTATAGGCCATTGTTTTCAATTAATTGCTGGTGATTGCCCTGTTCAACAATCTTACCTTCTTCCAGCACTATAATAATATCAGCATTTTGTATTGTGCTCAGGCGGTGCGCAATTATTAACGAGGTGCGGTTTTTCATCAGGTTGTTAAGTGCATCCTGTACTAGTTTTTCTGATTCTGTATCTAATGCAGATGTAGCTTCATCAAGCAGCATTAGCGGCGGATTGTTTAAAACCGCACGGGCAATACAAATCCGTTGTCTTTGTCCGCCTGAAAGTTTGGTGCCCCGATCGCCTATATTGGTTTCGTAGCCTTTTTCGGTTTCTATAATAAAGTTGTGCGCATTGGCAATCTTAGCTGCAGCTTTAACCTCATCGAGCGTTACATTTGTTTTACCAAAGGCTATATTATTAAAAATGGAATCGTTAAACAGGATCGATTCCTGGTTAACCACCCCAAGCAGTGCCCTTAAAGAATGAGCTGTAAAATCGTTTATGTTATGTCCGTCAATTAATATCTCGCCTTCTTGCGGTTCCATAAAATGCGGTAAGAGATCCATTAAAGTAGATTTCCCGCCACCCGACGGGCCTACAAGCGCAACAGTTTTTCCTTTCGGGATAACAAAGTTGATGTTGTTCAATATCTGCTTATCGCCATAAGCAAAAGACACATTTTTAAATTCTATACTGTTCTTAAACCCTTCGAGTTCTTTTGCGTCAGGTTTATCTTTTATTACCGGCCTTTCATCAATAAGTGCAAGCACACGTTCGCCTGCTGCAATTCCGGAATGTATGTTGCTGAATGAGTCGGAAATAGCTTTAGCAGGACGCATCAATTGTGAAAAAATAGCGATATAAGCTATAAACTGACCGCCGCTTAAATCTGATCGTTTATTCAAGATTAAATAACCGCCATATAGCACGATACATGAAATCATGATAATTGCCAAAGTTTCAGAAACCGGAGAAGCAGATTGCTGGCGTTTGGCCATGGAGCGTAAAATCTTGGAATAGCGCGTATTCTCATCATTAAAACGCTTTTTAATAAATGCAGTGGCATTAAATGCTTTTATGATGCGAATGCCCTGCAATGACTCATCTAGGTAGCTGATCATGTTGCCATAAGTTTGCTGGGCAGCTACAGCCTGAGCTTTTAGCTTTTTTACAATTTTTGAAATTATAAAAGCAGATACAGGCACCACTAAAAGAGACCCTAATGTTAAACTGACCGAAATTTTAAAAAGTAATACCAGGAAAACTATCATTTGTGCAGGCTCCTTAAAAATAACCTGTAAGGTGGCAGTAACCGAAAATTGTACTACCTGCACGTCTGATGCTATTTTGGAGATAATATCGCCCTTGCGCTGGTTATTAAAATAGCCTAAATGCATATCCATTACATTATTAAAAACGGAACGGCGCAGGTTTAATAAGGTATGTAAACGCAGGTTTTCCATAGTACGTGCCCCTAGGTAACGGAACAGGTTACCTAAAACCATAGTAATAATAATAACAGTACAGATAAATTTTAAAGCCCCCCAGGGTCCTTCTCTTTTTATAAACGCATTCATATAAAGCTGGAACCATCCGGTTATATCCATAAATCCAGGTTGTTTAACCACTGTAACAGTAGCAGTTTTACAGGTATCGCTTGTAAAAAGAGTGTTCATCAGCGGGATAAGCAATGGATAGATCATTGAGCTGAAAACAACATATAATAATGTAAATACGACGTATGGAATAGCAAACTTTTCAATTGGCTTCGCAAAGGACAGCAGCCGGAAATATGTCTTCATTAAAGAATTTATAAAGATGCAAAGCTAATAGTAATTAGTTAATTTATAGTATGCCGCCGGGTTGCCGCATTTTACTATTGCTGCAGCAGTGGCATAACTGTGTCCCAAACGCTATCTAAACTTACTTTACTAATACAAGGATAAGGTTCAGTTTCGGTGGTTTTAAATATGCAGTTCCAGTTACAGTAATAGCATTCCATTTTTTCGTAAACGCAAACCGGCCTATTTTCAAAATATTGAGAATATGGTGTAAATCGCTCAAAATGCCCGCCTCCAAGTATACAAACCGATTTTGTTTTTGTAGCAACAGCTATATGTACCGCGCTGGTTTCATTTGCAATTACTAAAGCAGCATTGCCAATAAGATCAGTTAATTGCGGAAGGGTTGATTTACCAATTAAATTGATGACGCTTTGCGGCGGCAAGTTGGCTGTTAAATAATCGCCGATAACCACTTCGCCGGTGCCGCCTGCAAGATAAACCTGTTGTGATGTGTGTTGTTTGATGAGCCTGATTAAAGCAAGAAATTTTTCTTTCTCCCATTCACGCTTAAAAACACCTGCGCCAGGGAAAATAATGATCCCGTTTTTCTCTGTGTTTTCAACCGGGATAGTTGTTGAGTTTAAAGGAATATTGCCGTTTAAAACACTTTCGAAAAAGAACTTTGCCCGCTCAAATTCGAAATGGATACTTGGAGGAAGCATTAGCAACCGGGTATAAAACCGGTCAGTTTGGGTTTTGTACTTTATGGCGATGCTTTCAGTATTACTTTCGAAACCAATAATTTGTTTTGCGGCAGTAAGTGCAGCCAAGCCATCCGTAATAAAAGTACGGGTATAAGCAGGTTGTAAAACCACTTCATAATTGTTTTTAAAAAGCCTGTATCCGATTTTGAAAGTTTTTAGCGGCGCTTCGTATAAGTCGTTCGGCTTTATAAATAAAAATTCATCAACAAAATTGCTGTCGTATTTCAAAGCTATATCCCGCCATAATATATTTCCGAGCAAAGCAATTTTATAACCTTTATAAGCGTCGGACAATCTTACAACTTCTAAAAAATTCCTGAAAAGAATATAATCGCCAATGGCATCAGTTTTTATAATCAGCAGCCTTTTTTGAGGTGAACGAAATCTGGCAAAAAAAACGGAACAGCAATGGAATCTTTAGCAAGATAAATCGTGTTATTCTGAATAAGTTCCTATTTTTAATGAGCATACAAAATTGTTTTTTGCAGATTATTTATTTTGTACGAATCGCTTAAACATCCCCCAGAAACCTATCGTACGGTTTAAATAACGGTAATAGCTGGCACGTTTCAAATACTTTTTAAAAAGCATATCCCTGTCCTTTTCAAATATTGGGTCTTTAGTATAGGATGAAAATCCGCCTTCGGGGAAACTGGCCACTAAGAAATCAACGTGTTCAAATTTAAACTGTTGGTCATGCCAGCAGCGCAGGTTTAAATGGTAATCGGCGTATACCTTGTATTGCAGATCGTATTTGTATTTTTCAAAAACAGCCTTCGGATAAAAAATAGCCTGGTGACAAATATTAAGCTTAGTTAAGTAGTAATCGTCGTAAACCTTAAAAAATGGATTGCCGTAAAATATCACATTACCATAATAAACAGTGTTTGGGTCTTTTAACATCGGCAGCATTTTTATAAAATCATCCTGTAAAGTATCGTCTGCACCTAAAAAAACAAACCACTGCCCGTTGCTGTAGTTTAATGCTTTATTCATAGCATCGTAAATGCCGTTATCGGGTTCGCTTAGCCAGTAATCAACTATCGCCTCGTTTTCCCTTAATACATTAATGGTACTGTCGTTGCTGTTACCATCAATTACAATAAATTCAATATCGTCTGTTTTATGGTCGCTAATACTTTTTATTAAATGAGGCAAAGTTTGGGCGGCATTATAAGTAACGCTTATAATGGTAACCAGTGGTTGTTTATTAATTATGCCGTTTATCCTTAAACCGCCCTGTTGCATAAATTTTTCTTTCTATTTTTTAATTGTCTTTTACATGAAAAGCTTTTTAGCCTTTGCACCCCAAACCCTGCTATAAATATAATTAAGCTTGCTGAGGTTGCTTTTTTTGCGGATATAAAAAATTGTTTCCCTGTATTTGTAAAGCAATCTGCTTAAACCAAAGGATAAATAACCATTCATCTTTTTTGTATAAGCATCGTAAATCTGCTTTACTAATTCCGGGTTTTTATTCTTTTCAAATGCAGCACAATGGCCCAGCCAGTTATATTCCCGTTCAACTTTTTGAATTGAATTAAATTTGTATGAATCTTTTTTTCGTTCAAGGCGCAAAATGTTGGTATCGCTTTTAGCGTGCTGCCTGTATTGTACCAGGCATTGTGGTATAAAATCAATACTACCGATGTTGGTTGCAACATAGGCCAGCCACCAGTCATGAAAATATCCCTTTTTAAGAGGCAACGCATCATTCAGCAATTCTCTCTTCATTAAAACAGAATGACCAGAAACACAATTAAAAAATAAAAAAACTTCAGGCTGGTCACCACGATAAAGATTTACGATATCCGACATTTTCTTATTCATGCTGCTGCCATCCTCGTGCACAAATTCCGAATCATGGTAAACAAACATGTTGTCTTTTAGAGCTTCAACCTGTAACTCTATTTTTTGCGGGTGCCAAAGATCATCCTGGTCGCATAAGGCTATCATCTCTCCAGAGCACAAAGTTACAGCACGTTCAAAATTTGTTGTAAAGCCTAAATTACTTTCGTTTTTATGGATGTTAAACTGAGGATATTTTGCAGCGTAATCAGATAAAATTGCAAAGGTTTCGTCGGTGGAACAATCGTCAACAACAACTATCTCCACAGGTTCATAGGTTTGATTAACCAGCGTATCCAGTTGCTGAGCTAAATATTTAGCCCCGTTATAAGTACATAATGCAATGGAAACTAATGGTCCCTTTTTCATTCAGTTGATCTTTATGCTGTTATAACACTTAAGGTTTAAAGCGTACCGTTTTTTTATTTTTTACAGATGACCTGATCTTTTTCACCACGTCAAAAATTGTTATGCAGCTTTCGTTATCATCCATCAGTTTTTTTATCTTCAGCTTATAGTCTTTAATGGTTTCCCTGTTTTTAAACAAACCCATATAACTTTTCCAAATCCATCCATGACCTATTAATAACTTTGGAAGCAGGTCGATAATTGTAATTTGAAAATACCAGGCTATTAATGCTAATCCGTTTAAATGGATAGCGTGGAGATAAAACCTGTTACGGAAATATACGCTTTTAACCCATTGCGCTGTTTCGTAATTTTTAGTGCTTGCCGAAACCTGGTGACGGCAAATGGCATTATGCTCATAATAGCACTTCCAATCCAGTTTCCAGGCGCGGATGCTCAACTCCATATCCTCGCAATAGAAAGGCGAGAAAAGTTCATAAAAGCCACCTATCTGTTTCAGCTTTGCAGCATTAATTAAAGCATTAGCGCCCGAGAGGTAAAAAGTAAGTAGCCTGTCGCTGTCTTTTTCGGTATAATAAAAATAATCTGTCTTTAATTTAAAGCCGTTAAACTTGGGGATCCGTGCTGCATCTTGAATATGGTCACCTTCCATGTCTATGATGCGCCCCATTACACCGAAAGTATCCCAATGCAAAAAATACTTCCATTGGTGTTCGAAATAATCGGGAGTGAGCTTTACATCCGAATTTAAAAGCAGTATCAACTCATGTTGTGCAGCTTCAATACCCCGGTTGCATGAATAAGAAAAACCCTTGTTTTCGGCATTGACAATAAGATTTACTTGTGGATATACTTCCCGGATAAAATCAACAGATTCATCTTTTGAGCAATCATCAACAATAATTATTTCGTGAACTGTTGCTGCATTTATAATAGCTTGCAAAGTATAAGGCAGGTATTCTTCCAGCAGCTTTCTGCCATTATAATTGGGAATAACTATCGAAACGCTTTTCCTTATCTCCACTATAGCTATTTAATAATTTCATAATTCCTGT
>JABDFZ010000101.1 GCA_013286325.1 Bacteroidota bacterium
GCAGTTTCTTTTATTTGTGGTGCATTCCTATCGGCCTTCGCAGGCTTCTTGGGTATGCGTATTGCTACTAAAGCTAACGTACGCACTACACAGGCTGCGCGCACCAGCTTAGCCAAAGCATTAAAAGTGTCATTTACAGGTGGTACTGTTATGGGATGTAAACGGAGAAGGCATGGCAAAAGCATTGGATGTTTTAGCCGGATTTTCGTTAGGAGCTGAATCAATTGCCTTGTTTGCCCGTGTTGGTGGAGGTATTTATACCAAAGCTGCCGACGTTGGCGCCGACCTTGTAGGTAAAGTTGAAGCCGGTATCCCGGAAGATGATGTTCGTAACCCTGCAACTATTGCCGATAACGTAGGCGACAACGTAGGCGACGTAGCCGGTATGGGCGCCGATTTATTCGGATCGTACGTTGCTACTATGCTTGCTACAATGGTATTGGGTCGCGAAATTGTATCGAACGATAACTTTGGTGGTATAGCACCAATATTATTACCAATGGTAATTGCAGGTTTAGGCCTCATATTCTCCATTGTAGGCGCTGCATTTGTCCGCATAAAAAATGAAACTGACAGCGTACAAAAAGCATTAAATATAGGTAACTGGGCATCCATCATATTAACAGCAATTGCAACTTATTTTGTAGTGCAATGGATGCTGCCTGATAATAGTTTACACATGCTTCGCGATGAGATAAGTGGAGGTGGCTTAAAAGAAGGTACAATAGAGTTTACTAAAAATGGTGTTTTTGGCGCCATAGCAGTTGGGCTTGTAGTAGGTACATTAATGTCAATGATTACTGAATATTATACCGCAATGGGCAAGCGTCCGGTACTGAGCATTATCCGCCAGTCATCAACAGGGCACGCTACAAATATAATCGGTGGTTTAGCTGTGGGTATGGAATCAACAGTATTGCCAATTATTGTATTAGCTGCAGGTATTTATGGTTCTTATCACTTTGCAGGTTTATACGGGGTATCAATTGCAGCAGCAGGTATGATGGCGACTACTGCCATGCAGTTATCTATCGATGCTTTTGGTCCTATCGCTGATAATGCAGGTGGTATTGCTGAAATGAGCCGTTTACCGGAAGAAGTTCGTCACCGTACAGACAACCTTGATGCTGTTGGTAATACTACTGCTGCTACAGGTAAGGGTTTCGCCATTGCTTCGGCGGCGTTAACCTCATTAGCCTTGTTTGCAGCTTTTGTTGGCGTTGCAGGTATTGAGCATATTGATATTTATAAAGCTGATGTTTTGGCTGGCTTATTTATAGGCGGTATGATCCCATTCATCTTTTCGGCATTGGCAATATCGGCTGTAGGTCGTGCAGCTATGGCGATGGTAGAAGAAGTAAGACGCCAGTTTCGTGAAATTCCGGGTATTATGGAATACAAGGCAAAGCCGGAATACGAAAAGTGCGTAGCTATATCGACCAAAGCTTCTATCCGCGAAATGGTTGCTCCGGGATTGATCGCCCTGATCACACCAATTATCATTGGTTTTGCTTTTGGCCCTGAAGTTTTGGGTGGATTATTGGCAGGTGTAACCGTATCGGGTGTGCTTATGGGAATTTTCCAAAGCAATGCCGGTGGTGCATGGGACAACGCTAAAAAATCTTTTGAAAAAGGCGTTGAAATAAACGGCGAAATTTTTTACAAAAAATCTGAACCGCATAAAGCATCTGTAACAGGTGATACCGTAGGTGATCCGTTTAAAGATACTTCAGGCCCGTCAATGAACATCCTTATTAAGCTGATGTCAATTGTTTCGCTGGTTATTGCACCTCACTTACATAAAGAGGCACAACACAGCCCGCGTATACAAAAAAGAGTTGCAACAGCGCTCAATGATAACACACGTTATTAAGGCTGATAAAAAAGCTTAAATTAACTTTTAATAAACAAATAAGGGAAGCTGAAAGGCCTCCCTTATTTGTTTATTATTGTCTTATAACTCACTTAAAAAATTACCGTAATTGAACTCGTTTTCCACATTTTATTCTGAATTTTTTCCATCTTTCATTGTTACATTCCGCTCTTTATGTTTTCAATAAATTTAACTACGTTTGGAAAACTGATTTCAAGTCATTGTAAACTGATCTTATTATTTAAAATATGAAGTTATTTGTAAAAAAATCTCTGGAACAATTAATGGCCACGCCGGAGGAAGGACACTCAACCCTTAAACGGACGCTTGGCGCGGGTAATTTGATTGCCTTAGGTATTGGAGCTATTATTGGTGCGGGTCTTTTTGTAAGAACTGCAGCCGCTGCTGGCGCTCATGCCGGATCTGCTGTAACCATCTCTTTTATTATTGCAGCAGTTGGTTGCGCCTTTGCCGGCCTTTGCTATGCTGAGTTTGCTTCAATTATTCCTATAGCTGGTAGTGCGTATACTTATGCATATGCTACCATGGGCGAAATTGTTGCCTGGATAATTGGATGGGCCCTTATACTGGAATATGCACTTGGGGCAGCAACCGTGTCCATTAGCTGGAGTGAATATGCAAATAAACTTCTCGGGCAGCGAATACCGTTCGAATGGTGCCATTCTCCTTTAGAGAAAGCCATTGATGCTTCAGGCATTACTCACCAGGGTATTATCAACCTGCCTGCATTGTTTATATTGCTTTTATTATCATTACTATTGATCAAAGGCACACAGGAATCAGCTACAGTTAATGCAGTTATTGTATTTATAAAAGTTGCAATTGTGTTAGTGTTTATAGCTATCGGATGGCAATTTATCAACCCTATTCACCACACTCCTTATTTAATTCCTGAAAATGCCCCTGCAGCATTACTGCCGGATGGTACATCATACTCCTATAAGCCATTTTTTAATCACGGATGGGGCGGGGTGCTTACCGGCGCCGGTATAGTATTTTTTGCATTTATCGGTTTCGATGCTGTTTCTACAGCCGCCCAGGAAGCAAAGAATCCAAAGAGAGATATGCCGATTGGTATTTTAGGATCCCTGGTTGTTTGTACTATTCTGTATATCCTTTTCTCGTGGGTGCTAACAGGTGTAGCTCCTTATCAGGATTTTATGAAAGCTGGTAAAGAAGCTTCTGTTGCTTATGCTATCAGCCAGTATATGCACGGTTACGGATGGTTGTCAACACTGGTAACCATTGCGATATTAGCCGGGTTTTCATCGGTTATATTGGTAATGCTTTTAGGACAATCGAGGGTTTTCTATACTATGTCGACCGATGGTTTGTTGCCAAAAGTATTTTCTGATCTGCATCCAAAATTCCGTACCCCATATAAGAGCAATATGATCCTGTTCGTTTTTGTGGGCTTGTTTGCGGCGTTCCTGCCTTCGAGTATAGCGGGTGACCTTACATCCATAGGAACCTTGTTTGCATTCGTGCTGGTATGTATCGGGGTAATGCTCCTGCGCAAAACCAACCCTACAATGGTAAGACCGTTCAAAACACCGCTTGTTCCGCTAGTTCCTATATTGGGCATACTTATTTGTGCTGCAATGATAATCAGCTTACCTACTTCAACACAATTAAGCGCCCTGGTATGGATGATAATTGGCCTGCTAATTTACTTTAGCTACAGCAGGAAAAACAGTAAACTTGGATCAGCTGGTGACGCTTTGCCAACAGCTTCTGACTTTGAAAAATTATAGAACTTGTCTTTAAGCGGTATGCTTAAAATGCCAGTTCGTTGAAAAATATAACCATAACATTGAAAAGGTTCTGATTTATCAGAGCCTTTTTTGTTACCTTAACTTTTTATAGCAACCACTGTAAACCAATTAATGAAAGCCGATAAGAATCTCAGGATATTAGTATTTGTTTGTATTATTAATTCTCTTGGTTTTGGCATTATTGTTCCTGTGCTTTACCAGTATGGTAAAATTTTTGGTTTAACAGGTACCACCCTGGGCATATTAACAGCATCTTTTTCAATAGCTCAATTTTTTGCAACCCCGGTTTTGGGCTCGCTTTCTGATAAATGGGGGCGTAAACCGTTGTTGGTTATCAGCCTGGCAGGTACTTGCATCTCTTTTGTGCTTTTTGCCGAAGCCCGCAGCATATTGATGCTTTTTGCAGCAAGGATATTGGATGGTTTAACAGGCGGAAACGTATCCGTAGCACAGGCCATGGTGTCTGATACGGCAACGCCTCAAAACCGTGCAAAAAAGTTTGGCATTTTAGGCTCTGCATTTGGCTTTGGCTTTGTAATTGGCCCTGCAATAGGCGGTTTGCTAAACCAGATCTGCATCCAGATGCCTTTTTATTTTGCCGCTGGTATTTCATTGATAGGCACATTATGTGCAGCGTTTTTATTGAAAGAAACCAATGTGACTGATAAGGCTACGCGGGCCAATAATAATAACCGCTTTAAATTTATAAGCCTATTAACCACACTTAAACGACCAACTGTAGGTACAGCAGTTTTTATTGGCTTTTTGCTGACGATGGCACAGTTTACCATGATCATCGGTTTTCAAACCTTTAGTGTCGATATTTTAAAGATCACACCAACACAGATCGGGATCTTTTATGCGGTATTTGGCATCAGTGGGATCATGATGCAATTGGGCGTCCCAATTTTCACAAAAATATTTCCGTCAAAAGCAGTCATATTACTGGTGTCTTCCATATTATGTTGTGCAGCAATGTTTACAGCAGGCTTTACCAATGTTTTTTTACCGTTTGCCATTTGTATCTGTGTTTACGGCCTGTTTAACGGATTGCGGAACCCGATGATAAATGCCATTATTGCCGAGAATATTGACCATTGCGAACAGGGGAAAATATTAGGTATTAACCAGTCTTACGCTTCTATAGGGCAAACACTCGGGCCTGTAACCGCAGGTTTTGCGGCTTTGTTTTCAGTTCATCATATATTCTTCTTATCTTCATGTTATATTTTAGTTGCATTTTTATTGAGTTTCCGGTTAAAGTCAAAAGAATAAAACACTAAGCCACATGCATCCATTAATTTTTAGGGAGATACTCTCCGTAACCATGATCCTTTTTGCGATCATCGACATTTTGGGTGCTATACCCGTAATTATTCAGCTCCGTCAAAAAGCAGGAGGGCATATTGAATCTGAAAAGGCAAGTATTGCTGTGCTTGTGCTAATGATTGGCTTTTTATTTGTAGGAGAGGAATTGCTTAATGTTATCGGGCTCGATATTTCTTCTTTTGCTATTGCCGGCTCGTTGGTTATTTTTATTATAGCAATGGAAATGATATTAGGTGTTACCTTCTTTAAAGAGGAAATGCCCGCAACGGTATCAATTGTGCCCCTTGCCTTTCCATTAATTGCCGGTGCAGGAACAATGACCACATTGCTTTCACTAAAATCGCAATATCAAACACAGAATATTATTGTTGGAATTATACTGAATACCCTTTTTGTTTACCTCGTGCTAAAAAATGTAAAATGGATAGAAAAACTGCTGGGTAAAACCGGTTTAGCTATTCTGCGTAAAGCATTTGGCATAATTCTTTTAGCTATTGCCATTAAACTATTCAGGAGTAATACGCATTTGTAATAGAGATGATAATTTGATTGTCCTTAAACATAGGATCACGGGAATTATTAATTAAATTAATATTATGGCAATTAGTACAGATTCAATAATTCACTACACAAATACATTTGATAAACTTGAACATATTCTAAAAGAGGGATTCGGAATCAAATATTGCGCTGAAGAACTGAAAATTGAAGGAGAAAAAGGCTCATTAGCCGCTCATCCAATGATTTCATTCTGTGATATCCCGCTATCGCAATCTTACAGACATTTTGATGCTTATGGGAAGTATGGATTGGGATTAACCAAGGTTTGGGCCAATAAAATGGGAATTAACCCAGTACTGTATATGGAGCTAAATTCCTCCATAAGTAAAACTTTAGGAAGGTTATTGGTTGAAAGAAGAAATAGATCAAAATCAAATCTAACCAAGTTACAAAGAAATGATATATTAAAAATCAAGTGTTTTACTAAAAACTATTCAGGACATTTAAAACGTGAAAAAATTGATAATATAAACTACAGATTTTATGATGAACGCGAATGGAGAATGGTACCTGAAAAAGATAAATTAAATGGGGCTAAGTTTTCTATAGGTCTAAAGAGTTATGAAAAAGATAAGGATAAATATAATAAGCTTATAAGTGATATTAGGTTCAGATTTTCGCCAAATGAAATTTCATATATTATTGTTAACCAAACGATCGAAATTCCAATAGTCATAAATATATTAAGAACTGAATACTCTGCTAAATGTAAGCCTCACGAATTTGATATTTTATTAAGTAAAATAGTATCTACAGAACAGATAATTAGTGATTATTAAATTAATATAATCAATTTGCACCGTTACTGTTTTTTATATCTGGATTAATAATGCTCAAAATATTAATTGATTCATTTATTTTTAGCATTAATCCTTCATCTGCTCTGTTGCTAAAATCTTTTACAATTGAATAGACGTTAATAATTTGATCCTTACTGATAAAATTACTTCTAGCTAATGTATCGTATGCAACAAGAATTGAATATTTTGTATATAGTTGGGATGTTAATTTCGAAATTTTATTTAGAATACTTAACCCCTCATTACCTGGTCTCAGTATAATTGAATAAGATAATGCCATTAACATGCCTTCAGATTTATTGTTCTCCAATAAATCTTCTTTAACTAGGTTATTTCTTACAATAATTTCACCCATTCTCCTACCTATTTCAGCTTTTAGTTTTATCCTTTTTGAATAATCTGGAATGCTGGTTTTTTCAATATAACTATCTGCCAAATCTATTAATATTGCCTTCGGGTTTTCGTCAAGTTTTTTGAAGTTGACCTCTTCTGAATTCTTTATATCTATTGCCAACTTCACATCTTCGATTCTTTCTTTGGTAGAAGAGAGTTCAAGTTGCGTTGTTTTTAATTGTTGTTTATTTTCTTTAGAGTTTTTTTCAGCTTGTTTAGCAGCTTCTAAAATCTTCTCACCAATTGTATTTATAAAGCGCTTTGAAAAAATTGATGCGACTAGACAAAAGCCTGCAAAAATTAACAGGTCGTTATTATCAGTACTACTTAATAGATTACTGGAAATCATTTTTAAGAATGCGGGAACCAAAAATGCTGCTCCAATACCAAGAAGAACATATTTAGTTTTAGTAGCGTTATTTTCAGGAGTTTCACCGTGAGTGTCAAAATTATGAAGATAGTTAAGAAGACCACCAAATCCACCTGCACTAATAATTATTCCAATTACTATAATTAGATGAGTATCTAGTTTACAGCTCATAAATGTTTTATAAGGTTCAAGTCTAATATAATAAATATAGTATAAATTATTTACAATTGAAAACCCATAGAAACTTATTTAAGTTTGTCGTGTTTAATCGAAATAACTAATTTAGGAATAGTGAGATACCAACCTTGCTACGAACATGGTGTCCGCCTTGTTCTCATAACCCTTTAATACAGTTTGCTCTTCTAACTTCAAACCAAGCTCTTTTACTATGAAGTTTACCACGTCTTCATTTTCGGCTTTAAATGCAGAGCAGGTAATATAGATAAGTGGTTTGCCTGGCTTTAAATATTTAACCACGTTGCGTACAATGCTTTGTTGTAGCTTTTGAAAAAACTCAATGCTGTGGCTTTCAAAGTGACTGATCATTTCTGGTGTACGCCCCCATGTGCCTGAACCGCTGCACGGCGCATCAAGGATAATACCATCGAATACGTAATCGTGTAATATCAGATCGTTGTTTTGAGTAAGGTCAAGTACCTTCTTTTGATATTTGGTGAGGCCGGCCTGTTGAAAACGCTCATCAAGATTAGCCAATATCGATTCGCGGATATCCGATACCACCAACTTTAAGGTAGGCTCCTGGTCATGAAGCAGTAACGATTTACCGCCAGACGCAGCACAGGCGTCCCACCAGTTCTCCCACTTTTGAGGTTTATAATATTGTGCCGTTTGCTGCGATGAAAAGTCCTGCACTTCAAACCAATGCTGATTGGGGAATAAAGCCTCCAGGCGCGTTCCGTTTGGTAAGGAGAGACAATTGTTGCCCTCATCCTTAAAAACAACCTCAGCTGCTGCCAGCGCTATCTTTACCTGCTGCTCACAACCTTTATGTATCCTGATAAAAAGATCGGGCTGTATAAAAAAAGATCTCAAAAATGCTTCTTTATCAATCCCTGTAGAAAGCTGACTAATCCATGAAAACAGATTTTCGAGCTTAAAATCGGGGTAGGCTGTTTTTACCATGCCCAATTTTTCATCAATACCAAAACCTATGCAGGCTGCCCAGTCGGGTTTAAAATGCTGAAGAAAAGAATTAAGCTGTGTATTGCACAAAAACTCTGCAACAAACAAACGTTCATCTGCCGGAAGATCAGGTAATGCTTTGCCTAAACGGAAATAATTGTACATCAACCTGCTGGCAATACGCCTGTCGGTCGATCCCATTTGTTTGTTCTGACGATAAAAGCCAGGCAAAAACTTACTTAGGGGCGTTTCTGCCGGATATTCATCCAAAATTCGCTGAAACGTTTTAAGCTGATTTATTGCCTTCATTCTACCTTTTTCAGCTCAAAATTAGTGTATTTATATATGTTTATATGCGTATTTATCCAGCCAATGCCATTTTTTTTCTGGAAGTGAAAATTGTTATGCAGCCCAGTGAAATCTGTTGCTGTTAAGTTTTTAAGATTTCCGCTTGCAAGCAATTGTCCCAGGTATAAACCTTCATCAAAGCCTTTGATGGCGTAAACTGTTGGTTCTGTATGATAAGCATCCCTGTAGTTGCGCATAAAAGTAATAGTATTGGACGCCTTATAATCAATATGTTCTGAAGACGTAATATGTGTGTTTAATCGTTGGAGAAGATCGGCCTTTAGAAAAGAAAAATTTACCCAGTTAGGGTGCCCAAACAACGTAACAGGGTAGCTGCTGCCTAAGGTATCAAGTCCACGCAAGGTTACGTTTAAAAAATGCTGATTGGTTGCCGGTACGATGAATACATTTTGCCCGCTTGCTGAAAGCTGAGGGATAAGCGAATTCAACTGCCCGTGTATAACGGTTAGCGTAATAACCTGAATATGCTTTTTACTTAGGCTATCAATAGCTTTCCTGAAAGGTGTGATGTAATCATTCTCATCGCTATAGCCCGATTTCAGGATAAATACTTTTTTTGGTTTTATTTTATCATTGATATATTGTGCAGCTCCCCATGCGTGGTATTCGAGTGGTGGCTGCGTAGTTATTAAATTCTGATTCTTAAAGGTAGCTGGGGGCGCGGGAGATAAAGGCGAAACAATAGGCTGATGGCTACCTGAATAAGTGCTTGTAAAAACTTTTATATCATCAGGGAAAACAGGGCCTATTATTAAGTCGCTGCCCCTGACTGCAGGATTTAGCGCCAGGCTGTGCGCCTGTGCTTTTTCGCCCTTCGAATCAAAAACCTGTAATTTATAATTATATCCCTGGCCGGTAAGGGAATCCAGCGCTAATTTAAACCCTCTATAATAATCGAGCGCTATATCCGCTTCCTTTAAGGTAACAGTGGTATATGATGAACCGGGGCGCAAGTGATCGACCCCAAAAGGAAGTAGTAAGGCAATATTAGACACCTTTGGCCCTGTTGGTTTAACTTCTTTTTGCGGCTGGCTTACTACAGGTTTTTCAGTTACATTTTTTTTAGGCTGCACAGCTACAGGCTGCAGTTTTGGCGAACATGCTGCTGCTATAAGCCCTATAATTAAAAACGTTAACCACTTATTCCCACTCAATAGTGGCCGGTGGTTTTGAACTGATATCATATACTACCCGGTTTATACCCTTTACATTGTTAATGATCTCGTTACTGATCTTGGCCAGTAAATCATAGGGAAGATGGCACCAATCGGCAGTCATTCCGTCCAATGATTCAACAGCGCGCAGGCAGATCACGTTCTCGTAAGTCCGCTCGTCGCCCATAACACCTACCGATTGTACCGGTAAAAATATAGAGCCTGCCTGCCAAACTTTATCATAAACACCGCCAGCACGCAAATTGTTGATATAAATCGCATCGGCCTCTTGTAAAATAGCAACTTTCTCGGATGTAACCTCACCTAAGATTCTGATAGCCAGTCCCGGACCCGGAAAAGGGTGACGGCCTAAAATATTCGGATCGATACCTAAAGCTTTACCAACACGCCTTACTTCATCCTTAAACAGGGTATTCAAAGGTTCAACAACCTTCAGTTTCATAAAATCAGGCAGTCCGCCAACGTTATGGTGAGACTTGATAGTCGCTGATGGACCTTTAACTGAAACCGATTCGATAACATCCGGATAAATGGTTCCCTGGCCAAGCCATTTTACATCCTGAACCTCGTGTGCGGCATCATCAAAAACCTCGATAAATACACGGCCAATTGCTTTACGTTTTTTCTCCGGATCGGTCAATCCTGACAAGGCGTCATAAAAACGTTGCTTTGCATCAATCCCTTTTATATTAAGCCCCATGTGCTGGTACGAATCCAGTACCGACTGGTACTCATCTTTACGCAACAGGCCGTTATCAACAAATATGCAATGCAGGTTTTTACCGATGGCATGATGTAATAATACCGCAGCAACCGATGAGTCGACACCACCTGAAAGGCCAAGCACTACTTTATCATCACCAAGCTTTTCTTTAAGTGTAGCTATGGTAGTTTCTATAAACGAATCAGGTGTCCAGTCTTGCACACAGCCGCATATATCAACCAAAAAGTTGTGCAGCAATTGCTTACCATCGGTACTGTGTGTTACTTCCGGGTGAAACTGGATACCATAGGTATTGGTACCCGTAACCTGGTAAGCAGCAACCTTAACTGTATCTGTACTGGCAATTATTTCAAAGTTTTGGCCTATGGTAGCAATTGTATCCGCGTGAGACATCCAAACCTGTGAATCAGGCTGGATCATCCTGAATAAGGGGTTGCCTGCATTAATGTATTGCAGATTTGCACGACCATATTCCCGCGTGCTTGATGGCAATACTTCACCGCCATGAAAATGCGCCATATATTGCGCTCCATAGCAAACACCTAAAATAGGCAGTGTGCCATGAAACTTTTCAAAATCGAACGTTGGCGGATTTTCCTGACGAACCGAATAAGGACTACCTGAAAGGATTATACCTTTTACGCTGCTGTCAACTTCGGGAAAATGATTAAATGGGTGGATCTCGCAGTAAATATTGAGCTCCCTGACACGGCGCGCAATGAGTTGGGTGAACTGCGAGCCAAAGTCAAGAATGAGGATTTTTTCTTGCATGGGCAAAGATAGGGATTAGCCGTGAGATTTGAGATAGGAGATGTGAAATTTTCGGATTTTCGATTTCGGATTTTCGGAAACGAAAGAAATTTACGAAGTTTTCAAAACTTCGTAAATTTGAGAAGATATTAGATTTGCGTAATGACCTTTTACCAGCAACAAGTACAAATCCTCCAAAAAGAGCTCTATTCCAAAGGTTATTTGCTTAACCAGGTCATCCGGGCGAAAAAGTTTATCGATAATAATTTCTCTAAAGGCATCAATCTTAATGATATTGCAGGTGAAGCATTTCTTTCAAAGTTTCATTTTATCCGGCTGTTTAAAACTTATTACGGTGTTACGCCTTACCAGCATTTAATGAGGGTTAGGGTAGCAGAAGCTAAAAAAATGCTGCAATCCGGAATGGTTGTTTCTGCTGTTTGTTACGAGGTTGGGTTTGAAAGTATACCATCATTTACTAAACTGTTTAGGGCTATAACCGGCACAACCCCCTTTGCATATCAAAACAAAAAAAGCAATATTGAATAAGAAGTATTTATGTTAATTATTGAAATTTGTGATACAACAGTGGACAAAATTCGATAACAACTAAAACTACAAATAATGAAAATAAAGCTGGTAAGCGTCATGGTTGATGACCAGGACAAAGCACTTAAATTTTATACGGAAATCCTCGGCTTCATAAAAAGTAAAGAAATTCCAATGGGGGCACATAAATGGTTAACCGTTGTATCAAAGGAAGAAAAAGACGGCGCGGAGATTGTATTGGAGCCGCTGGGGTTTGAACCCGCTAAAGTTTATCAAAAGCAATTATTTGAAGCAGGCATCCCGGCAACTGCTTTCCAGGTAGACGATATTCAGAAAGAATATGAAAGACTGCTTGGCTTAGAGGTAACTTTCAGTATGAAGCCCACACAAATGGGGCCTGCTACATTAGCGGTGCTGAA
Source organism: Bacteroidota bacterium (assembly GCA_013286325.1). GTDB lineage: Bacteria > Bacteroidota > Bacteroidia > Sphingobacteriales > Sphingobacteriaceae > Mucilaginibacter. The sequence continues at coordinate 12,252 of JABDFZ010000101.1, forward strand.
TGATACCTGTGGCAATTATATCCAGATCTATCAGGTGTAAACTCTTTAATATTGTTGCAAGCTCTGTGGTAAACTCCTTGTTTTTCTTTGCAATAACAAGGTTTTTTATTTGATTTGTAAATCATGCCAGTTACCACCCGTCTTGCTACACTTGAAGATGTACCCCAACTTAACGAGTTAATAGCTCTTTCCGTTCGCGGATTAAGTATTGAATATTATACTACAAACCAAATTGAAAGCGCCATGAAATACATTTTTGGCGTTGATACTCAATTAATTGTTGATAGCACCTATTATATAGCCGAAATAGATGGCATACTTGTTGGTTGTGGCGGCTGGAGCAAGCGGAATACATTATACGGCGGCGATCAGCACAAAGAAATAGAAGACCCGCTGCTTAACCCGGAATATGATGCTGCAAGAATAAGGGCATTTTTTGTACACCCTGATTATGCAAGGCAGGGGATAGGCAGGCATATTATTAACGTTTGTGAAACAGCAGCAATAAACCAGGGTTTCAAAAGTTTTGAACTGGGTGCTACCCTGCCCGGTGTGCCGCTTTATGAAGTTGTAGGCTATAAGGCTATTGAAAGAATTGAACAGCCAA
>JABDFZ010000102.1 GCA_013286325.1 Bacteroidota bacterium
TTAAAAACTGCGGATTTAAATGTAATTTCTCAATTGCCCTGTGCATAGCCAAAAAAGAAGCATTCAGAATATTTATAGCATCAATTTCAATATTATCCACAATCCCTACTGCATGGGCAATAGCTTTTTGCTCAATTTCAGAGCGTAACTGGTACCTTACTTCTTCACCTAATTGTTTTGAATCATTCAATAGCGCATGGTCAAAGTCATCAGGAAGTATTACTGCAGCGGCAAATACCGGACCTGCCAAGCAACCCCGACCGGCCTCATCGCATCCGGCTTCAATCAGTTCGTATTGATATCTTGCTAGTAGCATTCTTTATTTGTTGGAACGTTATAAGGTTGTAACGTTGGAATGTTGTTTTTCTTTCTTGTTTGTTGAAAAGTTGTTTTTATTGTTTGAATGTTGAAAAGTTGTAACGTTGAAATGTTATTTTTTCTTTTTCTTGTCGGCTTCAAATTTCTTAAGGTAATCTATCAGACTTTTAGTTTTACTGGAAAATTCTATACTTTTTGAATATAGCTCATTGAAAATTTAATTTTCGATTTTATTGGCTTTATTTAAGATGAAAAGCTTATTCCGGAACTCGCCTGAAGAGCCCTTTGAATAGTTTAAGAATCTAATAAAATCCGGATTGTTGTTGTATTCAAAACCTTCTGCAATATTGTCGGACATTGAACATGCTGCTCGTCTAATTTGATCTTTCATGCCCCAATCCGATTTCAAAGGTTCACTATCACATAATAAATAAACATCAACAGCAATAGAGGCTGCAATTTTCCATATTTCTAATTCCTCAAATCTTTCGACTTTGCCCATGGTTTTGTTATAAGGTTTAAAGATTGTAAAGTTGGAATGTTGTTTCTTTTTATCGCATTCCCTGATTTTTTTAAATGGGAACTACGAATTTTATTCTAAATGTTTATTACCAAGACATATTAACCTTCCAACTTTACAACCTTCCAACCTTCCAACAGCTTTCATCAAAAAATCCTCAACGTTAATAAAGTAACATCATCAATTGGCTTGCCCTTTATAACGAGGTTAATGTGGTTCATAAGCAACTGGTTGAAATTATCGGGAGAAAGGTCGCCCTTTTCTTTTATAAACTCTATCAGGCTTTCTTCTGTCCAGTTTTTATTGCTGTGCTCATGATCCATTAAGCCATCGGTATAATTAACAATTAAGCTGCCGGGTTCAATATCTACCTCACCCTGGTTCAGGAAAGGCAGTTCTTCAAAAACGCCTATCATGGTGGTGCCCAGCTTAAGCGTTATAGCTTCACCCTGCGAAAATAATACGGTTGCATTATGGCCGGCATTGATATAATTAAGCTTACGGGTTTTCTGATTGTATTTGGCCAGGAAAAGGGTAATAAACCGTTCGCCTTTGGTATTGCTGATCACAATTTTATTAAGCCGGTCGATTATATTGGTCAGGTCGTCCTCAACAGCCGACCATGCGTGCAAACTGGCCTGGAAATTTGCCATTAACAAAGCGGCAGAAATTCCCTTGCCTGATACATCGGCAATACACCATAAAAACTCATGTTCATTTAGGCGGATGAAATCAAAATAATCGCCGCCGATATTTTGATGAGGGATATACCTGGCGCTAACTTCAACACTGTTATCTTTATATGCCTTTATCGGGATCAGCATATTTTGTACTTCAACAGCCAGTTCCATTTCGCGCTGAAACCTTTCTGACAGTATTCTTTCGCGGAAGAGCTTTTTATTTTCGAGCGCAACTACAATAACATTTACTACGGTTTGAATAAAGTTAAGATCGTTATTAAGCAACTCGCTTGAAGGGTTGAAATCGCCGATCAAAGCAAATGCAAGCGCTTTCTTTTTATGGTAAATGGGGATGAAATAGTCGTATTTGCCAAGCACGATATCTTCATGATTGGCCAGTGGAGTTGGCCACTTAAATTTATGTAATTTAAGACACGCCTTATGCAAAACACTTGCGTGTTCAATATCGCCGCCATATTTTGAGAGCAAAACATAGCTGCCATCTCTTTCAATTAAAAAACGGAGCTTCCCAACCTGCAGGTAACTTTTTAAAATAACCTGCAACATCTGGATGAGTACCGGGGTGCCGGTATCTTTGTTAATGGCCTGAGTTACTTCGAGTAATGCGTTTAATTCTGTTTGCCTTTTGAGCAATAAGCGTATTAATTCGTCTTCGGCCGAGATTTCGTCAATATTATGCATTCAATTAGTTGGAAAGGCTGTCTAAAATAATGATTATTTTTTTAAAACCGGGTACTTTGTGATTTTATATCAAAAGCGTCCCTTAACCCTACTGTAACAAGGTTAAATGCATAAACTAAGATCATAATTGCCAAACCTGGTATCACTGCCAGGTAGGGTGAATCCATTACGATATAGCCATAATGCTCTTTTATCATACTGCCCCAGGTAGGCATTGGCGGCTGTGCACCGAACCCTAAAAAACTTAAACCGGCCTCCAATAGTATAGCTGACGCAAAGTTTGATGAAGCTAAAACCAATATAGGCCCAATAATGTTTGGTAAAATATGCCTGCTGATGATTCGGGTATTATTAAAGCCCAGTGAACGGGCAGCTTCAATATATTCAACCTGCTTTAAGCTTAATACCTGCCCGCGTACCAGGCGCGCTACCTCAACCCACATGGATAAGCCTACAGCTATAAATATTTGCCATAAACCCTTCCCCAATGCAAACGATATGGCAATAACCAGTAGTAATGCCGGTAACGACCATAATATATTCATCAGCCAACTCAGGGCTGCATCAATCCATCCGCCAAAGTAGCCTGCCATAGCGCCAATAGTTACACCAAGCAGCATACTGATAATTACCGACATTAGCCCAACCGACAAAGAAACCCGTGTGCCTAATATCAACCTGCTCAACAGGTCGCGGCCGTAAATATCAGTACCCAGCCAATAAGTGCGGTGGATAACGTCGGCGCCACGTGGTGAGCCTGGTAGTTTATATGCCTTTTTTTCGGGTTTATCTTCGGCGCCTATATACTCGTTTACATAAACAGAATCTTTGGTAAAACGATAGCCTGTTACAGGTATTTCCCGGTAAAAAGAGGGTTGTCCAAAAAGCATTTTTTTGAAAATATTTACGGTATCAACAGGTTCATCTTTGCGGAGGCGAAGCAGCATGAATTCTGAACCCGGTTTTTTTAGGCTTAGCTGGATGGTCATGTTATTAGCCAGCGGTGTTGAATCGGGCATGATGAGGTAGCCAAGTATGGCCACGAACAGCGTAATTATGATTATGATGAGCCCTGCAACGGCAATTTTATTGCGTTTAAATACTTTCCAGGTACGTTGAGAGGGGCTAAGTTCAGTCAATTGCTATCAGGGTGCTTTTTGGCTAAAGATAGTAAGTTGTTGATTAAGTTGATTAGGCGAGTGATTGATTGAGTTGGTTTGCAGAAAGTTTTTGGCAGATCTGACCCAAAAATGATAAAATTGTGTAAACCTAACATGTTTAGAGATTGAACTATAAAAGATAAACTTCAACCCAAAAGCAGCCCGAATGTCATTTCGAACGAGGAACGAGGAGAAATCTTCTGCAATATGTAGGTCGGCTACTTGCATGGCATCAATGGTAGCTGTAGAAGATTTCTCACTGTCGTTCGAAATAACAACGTTTTTTATAGAAAACACTTTTTAAGGCTTTGAGAATTCTAATCATTGAAAATATTAACCCAATCCAACGCAATCAACAATATCTATTTCACCACCCTGTCTTTCCAGGTATAGGTTTTTGTATTGCCAATGATACCCACATAAATAAAATAGATAACATGCACGGGGATAATAATGATCAGCAAAGAAATAAGCGACGCCCGTTTGAAAAATGAACTTATGGGATACAAGAAAACAAACTCGAAGGCATATTTTAATAAAAATTGCAGGAGAAAAAGTTTAAGAAGAAGATATCGTAGAAGCCAGCAAGCGCATTTAAAACCAGTGAAAGGTTGAAAAGCCAGATACTAACTGTGAGGGCTATTATCCGTTTGTCTTTATATTTGACTGATTTTGATGCCCAACGACGACGCTGTTGTAAAAACTCTTTTAAATTTGGTTTGGCATGGGTAAATACTACTGCTTCGTATAATTTTAGGAAACCTATTTTCCCGGGATATTGTACCGCTACTTTTTGAAGCAACAGCTCATCATCGCCCGATGCCAGGTCATCTATTCCTTTAAAGCCACCCACCTCGTAAAATACATCTTTACGGTAGGCAAGGTTTGCGCCATTACAGGTAGATGCCTGTTTGTTACCGATAAACGAGGCGCCGATGCCGATGAGAAAGCAAAATTCCAAAGTTTGCATACGCTCAAATAACGACTGCTCTTCGAAATAAGTTACCGGGGACGAGATCATTACCGGGTTATGCATTTCGTAATAACCTACTATGGTCGACAGCCACTTACTGCCCATACGGCAATCTGCATCTGTGGCAACCATCAATTCGCCATTTGATAAATCTATCGCCTTTGCTATCGCTTTTTTCTTGTACGAGTTTAAGGGTTTATCCTCGTTCATCTGTAATAATTTTACACCACGATCGGCATAGCTGCTGATAATGGCCGATGTACAGTCTGTCGAATGGTCGTCGGCAATAATTATTTCAGTTAGGTGTTTGGGATAATCCTGTGCAAGTATATCTTCAATCGTCAGGTGTATTTTGGCCTCTTCGTTACGGGCAGCAATAAGTACTGTTACTGTAGTGGTAAAGCCAGATGCTTTAACCTGCGGCGCAGATATGGCATTCCACCCTTTTATCAGGTAGGCCACGACAGACAAGTATACAGCTGTAAGTATTAGTGATGGGATGCTAAGCAGTTCGATCAAAGAATTTTAATTTAAATACAAATATGGAGCCTAAAATAGCAGGAATAATCATATTAATAATATAGATAAGTGAAACCGCCGCCACAATGGCAATATGCTGATCGGTTACATAACTGAAAAGTTTGTCGGCAGTAATGCTCCTTACTCCAATATCAAGCACATCCAGCGATGGTATGGCCGACTGGATGAAAAAGAAAACAAACATTAATAGTGACATTTCAAAAAGCGGTATCTGCGGTATAAGCAAGTGTATAATGAGGTAATATTGAAAGGTAAAAACACAAAAACGGGCCAGGCAAAACCACATGATATTCAGGAGCTCGGCGGTTTTATAGTTACCCATAATATCAAAAAAACGATGGTACTTTTTAAGAAACTTAATGCGGTTAAGTAACGATACCATCCATTTGATATTAAAATAGAAGGTAAGCATTATCGCAATAAATACTGCAGCAACGATGGTTATCCCTATCATTAGCCAATCGTTAAGATGGATGAAAGTGAACAGAAACCAAACTCCGGCACCTGCACCCAAAACATTGGTGATAACGTTTTGCCCGAACGAGCCTACTGCCATTGCAAACACACCGTGAATACGCTTACGGTTGGGTAAAAACAATACACGACCACCATATTCACCAATGCGGTTAGGAGTAAATACAGCCCAGGTTAAGCCGCAAAATACTGCCTCAATGGCTTTCCATACCGACATGGGTGATAATATACGGGTTAAATGCCACCACTTTAATGACTCGAGCACCCAATTAATAATCATAAGCAGTACAACAAAAACCATGGTGATAACCACTTTGCTGTAAGTAACGTGGGCCACCAGTGCCTGAAACTTATGCAGGTTGTCGTTATTTTTGAGGATGCGATGATAAATATACCAGAACGCCAGAACTAATATGCCAAGTTTAAGCAGGTAGGAGAGTAGTTTTTTAGCGTGGGCAGTCAAAGGCAGAATATTTTGTGCAATGTTACGAATAAAGTCCATAGTCGATAGTCAATAGTCCATAGTTTTTTGAACAGTGACTATGGGCTATTGACTATGGACCATGGACTATGGACCATAGACTATCGCAGCCTTGCTTTTAAAAATGCGATGGTTTTTGGGTAGGCAAGTTTAGTTGCCTGGCTGTCGTATCCCGGATTGCTTGGATTTGCAAAACCGTGATTAGCATCGTATTCAATGGCGGTTAGTTTTTTACCTGCGGCCTTCATGTCTGTTTTAAACTTGGCAACAACTTTTGTGCTAATCCATTGGTCCTTGGTTGCAAAGTTGCCCAATACATCGCCATGGAGGGTTTTCAGGCGTTGAACATCCTGTTCAGGCATTCCGTAATACATCACACAGCCCACAGTTTGTTTGCCGCCAAGCAGGGCAGCCTGTAAGCTCCAACCACCACCAAAACACCAGCCAACAGTAGCAATATGAGCTTTTGGCCCTACGTATGCAATGGCACCGTTAATAATAGCTTTTGCCCTGTCTTCGTTTAAATCCTGCATGTATTTACCGGCTTCTTTCTCGTCGGTTGCTACTTTACCATCGTACATATCAAGGTCAATGATGTTTACATTACCCAAGTCGGTATAAATTTTTTCAGATTCCTTTTTAACCCAATCGTTAAGTCCCCACCATTCGTGTACAATCAGCAGGTAGTTGTTGGTCGGTTTTTGGGCCTTGAATTCGTAGGCATTAGCAGTTTTGCCATCGGCAGTTTTGTAGGTAATGGACTTGCCTATGCTGCTTTGAAAATGAAGCGGTAGTGGCTTTAAGTGCGACATCCGGAACTCCCGACTGGAAGCCAGCATAGCAAATTGTTGTGTGGCCGACGGCTTACTGCAACAAACCACCCTGCTTTGACTAAATGCAGAGACTCCGCAGAATGCGAGTAATGAGAATAATAGAAAACGTTTCATAATATTATATATTTTTTAGTTGATTTCGATATAGCCTGGTAAATGGTTGGGCAACAATATCAGGATAATTTTGTTTGAAAATCCGTCATTATAAGGTTATAATTTTTATTATCTTAACCATTTAAAATAGCCATACCAATGGTTATAAGCTTAACCCCAATATTTTTTATCACACCGGTAATCTGAACCTATCAAAAACGATGAAAAAAACAGCTGTACTACTCATATTATTGGTTTGCGTAATAAGGGCATTTGCACAACATGAAAGATTAGGGCACATAGCCGATAGTATTGTTACTGAGGGAACGGCACTTTATCACTCTGAATGGGCATCGTGGTATGGAACCGATATTTTTGTAGATAAATGTGCTGCAAAAAGAAGCCTCTCGGGAGGGTATTTGTCATACGAAACAAATAATAACCTTATAAACATTTTCTTTTCTAAAGGAGATGATCCGTTAGTAATAGCCACTATTTCATTTGAAAAAGATTTTAATCCGGGTAATTACAAATTAGATACTGTTGAACGAAAGCTAAACAAAACGGAACGCGATTATTATACGATAAGAATGGCTGCATTAAAGGTTGCCACTAGCGATACCACCTTTAAGCATTATAATAATACTGGTTTAAATGTTGTACCCCTGATACAAAAGGATGCAAAGAAGGCATATATTTTAACAAGCCCTAAACCAAACGGTGTGATAATTTTCGGGAATGATTATTTAGTGAATTTCGACAAAGGAAATGAAATAAGCTCGGTTAAACGATTGCATAAAAACATTATCCCCATATATACTAAAGCCGATAGCGGGAAAACTATTACAGGATCAATACATTCGCATTTACCTGAAACCGGTGATTTTATAACGGCTACTGATATTTGTACCTTAATGTTGTACGAAAAATTTACTACATGGAATACGCATACTGTAATTTCAAAAAACTACATATCAATTTGGGATTGCAAAAAGAATATACTTGCTATATTGACAATGGAGGCATGGAAAAAAATTGATGAAGATCGGAAACCTCCTCATCCGAATAAAGAATAAATACATTTGACACTTATTGTTTAAAATCTATCTAATGGATCCTGAATTTATAACCTATCAACAATTTAACGATATAGCTTTAGCCAATGAACTTGCTGTGTTGTTGGAAGAGCACAATATAAGCTACCTGGTTGAAGAAGAGGCGCTAACCTTTGATCCGTCATTTGCATACAATGGTAATACCCGGAGCTTTGCTGTAAAGATTAAGTCGGCCGATTTTGAACTGGCAAATGAACTGCTGAAAGAAAATGCAAATGAAAGTTTAGGCGACGTTGAAAAAGATTACTACCTGTTTGCTTTTACTGATGATGAACTAACCGATGTAGTAACCAAAGCGGATGAGTGGAACGCTTTCGATGTACAGCTTGCCCGTAAATTGCTTGCAGAAAGGGGTAAAGCTATAAGTGATGATGAATTAGAAGCCATAGAAGAAAAAAGAATTGAGGAATTAAAGGTGCCGGAACCTCCGCAAACTTCATGGATAATCATAGGTTATATTGTTGCCTTTTTTGGTGGTTTATTCGGAATTTTTATAGGATGGCACCTGTTTACCTATAAAAAAACGCTGCCAGATGGTGAACGGGTTTTTGATTATAATGAAAGGGACAGGAAGCACGGCAAAAGAATATTTTATATATCAATTGTAGTGCTTGCAATTTGCATTATTTATAGATTGATACCTGTGTTTACAGGTGATTAATCGAGCTAATTAATAAGCTTGCAATTAACAACTCCGTTTTGTCATCCTTCACTACGTTCAGGATGACAAAATGCAAGGGTAACCAATTATCCGGACACTTGTGGACAGGTTCACCAGCCCTATCTTACCTTTGAGGTTAACCTAATATCTCCTTAATATCGTCAACTGAAAGTGATTTGATAAAGCTTTCTTCGGTAGTAATTAATGAGCGGGCTACACTTAACTTGCGTTGCTGCAAGGCAAGGATCTTTTCTTCGACAGAGTCTTTGGTGATGAATTTATAGATGAATACGTTTTTGGTTTGGCCGATACGGTGCGTGCGATCAATAGCCTGTTGCTCAACTGCAGGGTTCCACCATGGATCGAGAATGAAGACATAGTCGGCCTCTGTTAAGTTTAACCCTACGCCGCCTGCTTTTATCGAAATTAGGAACACCCTTGTTTTTTCATCCTCCTGGAATTGTTTTAACACATCACCGCGGTTTTGGGTGCTGCCATCGAGATAAGCGTACGGAATTTTTTCCGTATCGAAATAACCCCGGTAAATATTCAGCTGTTTTACAAACTGAGAGAATATGAGTACTTTATGATTACCCTCGAGCACGTTGGCAAGCGTATGTACCACGTTTTCGAATTTACCCGAATCGCCCTCGTATTCCTGGTCAATCATTAGTGGGTGATTGGCAATCTGGCGTAACTTTATCAGGCCCTGCAACACCTGGATCTGTGTTTTTGCAAAGGTGCCATCCTCCAGGCTTTTTAACAGCTCATTACGATACTCGGATTTTACCTTCTCATAAACTGACGACTGCTCATCGCTCATCTGGCAGTAAAACAGGTTTTCCGTTTTAGGCGGAAGTTCGGTAGCTACCTGTTCTTTGGTGCGCCGTAAAACAAAGGGCTTTATTAAGGCTTGTAATTTGCGGGCTTTGTCTTCGTCTTTTTTCTTTTCTATTGGGGTTACAAACTCGTTCTGAAAATACTGCTGAATGCCCAGCAAACCCGGGTTGATGAATGACATTTGTGTCCAAAGGTCGTTAACGGAATTTTCAACCGGGGTTCCGCTCAATATCAGCTTAAACCTTGATTTTAACTGTTTTACCGATTGGAATGATTTTGATGACGGATTTTTAATGTTCTGGCTTTCATCCAGTATCACATAATCAAAAAAGTACGCTTTAAGCAAGTCAATATCTATGCGGCTGATGCCGTAAGTAGTAATTACTACATCGTAATTAGCAAATATGTCCGGCGATTTATAGCGGAAAGTACCAGTATGTACCATCAGCCTTAATTGAGGTGTGAATTTCTTAGCCTCGTTAAGCCAGTTGTAAATTAAAGAAGTTGGCATAATAACCAACGAGGTGCTTTTGCCGCCCACGGCCTCTACATCCTCTTTGTGTTTTTGCAGCAGGGCAAGCGTTTGTATGGTTTTGCCCAAACCCATATCATCGGCAAGGCAGCCGCCGAAATGATAACTCTTTAAAAAATGGAACCAATTGTAACCTGCCTTTTGATAAGGCCTTAAATTGCCGTTGAAATTTTGCGGCAGGCAAATATCCTCAAGCTCTTCGAACTCAAGCAGCCTTTGCAGTTTGCGGTTCATGGTGATGCTTGCCATCTCGCCTTCGGCAAGCCCGTTTACCAGGCCGATGTGGTGTTTGCGCAGCTTAAGATCCTTTCCACCCTCGGTAAAATGAAGCAGGTTGCCATATTGCGAAAACCATTTTTCAGGAATGATGGCTATCTCGCCAGATGGCAACAAGAACTCTTTTTTACGATTAAGGATATGGTTTTTTAACTGGATAAACGGAATACTGTACGATCCGAAATAGACGATCGCATTAATATCGAACCAGTCGTTATTTTCTTTTACTGTAAGGTCTATTTTGCTTGTGCCAAATACATAACGTTTTTGACTGCCTGAATCGGGTTGTTCAATTTCGTAGCCTTGTTCGGTAAGCTCGTCATAATGCTGGTTTATCCATTCAAAGATGGAGAACGAACGGTCGGCCTCTTCATCGCTGACAGCGACTTCCAGGTTTTTAAACAGGGAAGAAGTAATTGTAAGCCCAAGCGATTCGAGATGGCTGAACTTATTTTTCTCCCAGGTTACTGATCTTTTAATGCGATGGAAAGTATAATCGTCGCCATTGCGTTCCATGCGCACCGAAACATGCCTTTCGTCGCCATAAGGGAACACATAGCCTGCATATTTAAAATAAACCTGCAACTGCGATGTACCACCCTCTACATAAATAGGTTTTAAAACCGGGCGGGCATCGTACTTTTCGGTGTTGATGGTAAAACCTTCGGCATATACATGGTGCTTCTCTATAAGCGGCACCACAAATTTTTCGAAATATGATTGCTCCGACGAACGGGGAATGGCTATATAACGTTTGTTCAGGAACGGGAAAAGTTTTTTGCCTTCTATCTCTTTTTCAAAATGGTAAAGGGTATCATCAAGCAGCATCCATGCCGGGTGATTGCAAATGATCTCGGCATTTTTAAACATGAACTCGATGCGTAACCCCTGGTATTTAATGGTTGGGAAATACCTGATCTCCTCTTCATTGCGCCTGAAATGAAATAATACTGAGGCCGACTCGGTGGCTATTTGCAGCTTACGTTCGGCAGGATAACCCTCTTTACTCATCAGGTAAAGCGGCTTGTTTGCCAGCAAGGCTAAAGCTTCGGCCATACGTTTCTCTATTTTTGGGCGAAGCGTATCAAAAAGCTGTTCGTTAAAGATCTTGGTAAAAAACTCGAATGGACGAATAGGCTTTTTATAGAACTTTTTAATAAGGTTTCCTTGCTCAATCTCTTCCAGTATCTTAACCAGCTTTAAATCTACCTCATCAATGCAATGCGAAAACTCTTTGGCAGTATTGGAGAATATACGCTGGTGGGTTAGTGAAAATTCGCCGTTTGGATTTAACTGAACAACGTGAGGCTCAATAACGTATGACAAATATTCGTGCCGGGCTATGGCATAAATAATCTGGCAAGGTTTGCTGCTGTCGACACGTAACATAGTTCTATATAATAAAAAATTAATAGAAGCTACATCAACAAAAAATTCAAACGTAATGAGAATTTGTATGAAGTGGAAATGTTTTGTGTTAAATAATTGTTAACATGTGAGAATGTTAATTAATTGATAGTAGAAAAGTCAATAGTCCATAGATCGTGGATGTTAAAATAAATAATTGTCGGGAGAGACGATGTATCGTGTCTCTACAGATTTACTTCTCCCTCAAAAACCTTTACGGCGGGGCCTTCTAAAAATATATCGGTAAACTTTTGTCCGTCGTAACTAAAGCGGATATTAATATTGCCCCCTAAAACTTTTATGGGGGTTTCAATTTTACCGATTTGGTTATTGTGTTTTGCCATTGCCAGCGCTACAGCAGTTACACCTGTACCGCATGCATAAGTTTCATCTTCAACGCCGCGCTCAAAAGTGCGTACGAAATAGCCTTTATCCATTGGCTCAACAAAATTTACATTAATGCCTTTTTCACGATAAGTATCGTTATTGCGGATGGCGTAGCCTTCGTGATACACATCTTTATCTTTAAGGCCATCTGCAAGTTTAATATAATGCGGCGAGCCTGTGTTTAGTACATAAGCATCGGCATCGGTGGTTATGGTGTCAACATCAATCATTTGCAGGCTCACCCAATCGCCAGAGGCTGAAATTTTGGCATAATGCGGGCCATCTACTGCCAAAAAGGTTGTTTCGCCATCAATAATACCCAGATGTTTGGCAAAGGCAACAATACAACGCCCTCCATTGCCGCACATGCTGCTTGGTTGCCCGTCGGCATTGTAATAAACCATCTCAAAATCATATCCTGTAATATTCTGCAGGAACATGATACCGTCGCCGCCAATACCAAAACGACGGTCGCACAGATGAGAAATTAGCCTGGGATTATGATGATCTATGTTATTGTTACGGTTATCAACCATAATAAAATCATTTCCTGCTCCCTGGTATTTATAAAAATGTATATTCATTAAATAATATAGTATCAGATAATTAGTAAATTTCAACAAGTGGATGCAGTTATAGCTGCCCGATGTGTTAATTTAACAAAATTTAACAAAAATACACATAACTTAACTTAGGTTATAACGTCTATATGGTATTAAATTTGTTTATCAAAAATAACGTAATAAAGAAAGAGAATAAATAAGATGAAACCATAATGAGTTTCAATAAAAAATCAAATTTAATAAACTCATTACAGCTTCATTACCATTAAAAAACAGGACAAAAAAATGAAAAAGTT
>JABDFZ010000103.1:0-10918 GCA_013286325.1 Bacteroidota bacterium
GATGCAATACCTAAAGCTATCACTACTAATATCAGAAACTCTTTTGATAATAAAGTAAATAATGAGCCAACGCTCGCGCCCAGTACCTTACGGATACCAATTTCTCTAAGCCGTTGTTCAGCCGTAAACATTGCCAGGCCTAATAACCCTAAACAGGAGATAAATATGGCCAGAAAGGCAAAAGCATTTGAAAGTTTGCCTACAACCTGTTCGTTTTGATATTGCTTTTGATATTCAGCATCAGCAAAATAATAACTGAATTGAAAATTGGGGTTTAGCTCCTTGCAAATTTTTTCAGCAGAAGCCAACGCTTGTTTTGTTTCACCTGGTTTGGTGCGTAGCAAAGCCATTCCATAGTTGGTTTCTTCGCCATAATGTATTATCAGTGGTAATATCGGATCGCGTAGAGAATTAAAGTGAAAATCTTTTACCACCCCAATAATTGTTCCTTTTTTACCCCACATGGTAAAAGGTTTGCCAATAGGATCTTTATAACCAACTCTTTTTAAGGCACTTTCGTTAATTATATAGCCTGATGAATCGGTAATAAAATCCCTTGAAAAATCGCGACCGGCAGTCATTTTCAGTTTCATAGTTTTTACAAAATCATAACCCACTGCTGCCTGGGTAAACATAACTTTTACATTCGGGTCTTTGCCATCCCAGTTTACACCGCTAGTAGAACTGCCAAAATTGGTTGGTGCATCTGTTATTCTGGTTACTCCCTGAATTCCAGGTAGTTTCATAGCCTCATCTTTAAATATCTTATACTTAGTTACCAGATCACCATCTAAGGGAATATAGATCAGGTTTTCACGATCATACCCTAAATTTTTCTTCTGGATATAATTAACCTGTTTTGAAATTACTATAGTGCCTATAATTAACACAACAGACAAAACAAATTGAAATACAACCAGCCCTTTACGGAACCATGCCGCTCCTGTGCTCAGTTTTACTGCACCTTTAAGTACTTTAACCGGGTTGAATGATGATAGAAATAAAGCCGGATAACTTCCTGATATAAAACCAGTTATAATTGTTAACCCTGCTAATCCCAGCCAAAAACTAATTTGGCCGAAAGGGAATTCGATTTGTTTTTGAGTTATAGTATTAAACATTGGCAATAAAAGCATTACCATAACTATAGCAATGACAGAGGCGAAAAATGTAAGTAAAATAGCTTCGCCTACAAATTGCTGGATCAATACTGACCTTACAGCTCCAACTACTTTTCTCACGCCTATTTCGCGCGCCCGCTTAACAGAACGGGCAGTAGTTAAGTTCATGAAATTTATACAGGCAATAATCAATATAAAAACAGCAATTATGCTAAAAAGGTGTACGTATTCAATACGACCGTCTCCTGGTTTTCCATCCTTTAGGTTACCGTGAAGATAAACTTCATCAAATTTTTGTATACCTAACTCCTCGCGGAAGCCAGCGCTTTGATCTTTATCATAAGTATCTAAAAAGCGTGCTAGTTTTTTATCAAATAATGCGGCATTGGTTCCCTTGCGTAACATCACAAATGCAGGCGGACCGTTATTACCCCAATCCTTAGCCCATTTATTTTCATCTAAGAAATTATACCAGTTAATTAAAAATTCAAATTTGGTAGAAACATTATGGGGTAGATCCTCGAAAACTGCGGTTACTGTAAAATCTTTTTTATTCTCGTAACGAATGGTTTTACCGATAGCCTGCTGTGGAGATCCAAAGAACTCACCGGCCATTTTTCGTGAAATAGCAATACTTACAGGCGAGTTTAATGCATTTTGTGCAGTTCCCTGTAATAAAGGATAACTAAACATTTTAAAGAAATCAGCGCCGGCAGAAGTGCCTTCCAACTTCAGTATTTTATTTCCCACCCGGAAAGTATTCTGATTATTCCATGAAATATTTGCGGCATACTCAACCTGTGGCAAAGCCCTCTTCATTTCATCGGCCAATACACCCGGACAAGCATACTGTCCCACAACTTTATGGTCATAATATTGCCTTTCAATTATCGAATATAAGCGGTCGCCATTTTTGTGGAAAGCGTCAACGCTTAATTCATTCTGTACCCAAAGAATAATGAGTACACTGCAGGCCATTCCAAGCGCAAGGCCTAAGATATTAATGGCAGAGAAAAATTTGTTTCTCCACAAATTACGCCATGCAATTTTTAAATAGTTCTTTATCATGTTGTTTTTAGTTCAATTGTTTGTTGGTTGCCTATTGTTACCTGGCCTCATTCCCCCTTCAAACTTTTCACCGGATTTGTTAAAGCTGCTTTTATAGCCTGAGAGCTTACTGTTATCAGTGCTATAAAAATAGTTATTACTGCAGCAATAATAAACACCCACACACTTATTGTAATACGGTAAGGATAACCCTGCAACCACTTGGACATTGAATACCATGCTATAGGTGTAGCAACAGCGAATGATATCATTACCAGTTTCAAAAAGTCTTTTGATAAGAGGGTTGTAACACCTGCAACTGATGCTCCTAACACTTTGCGTATTCCAATTTCCTTTATCCTGTTTTGCGCCATATAAGCAGCAAGACCAAATAAACCAAGGCATGAGATTACAATAGTTAACCCGGCAAACAGGCTGGCTAATGTGCCTATTCTTTGCTCATCGCCGAATTTTTTGGCATAGGCCTGGTCGACAAAATTATATTCAAAAGGATAGTCGGGATTGTATCTTTTAAACACTTCCTCAGCCCGTTTCAGGTTGTTTGCCGTGCTATTAGCATTATTTAACCTAAAATGAATAACATTAAACCATGATTTCGGCCCTTGTATTATCATATGCTTAACCGGTTCGTATGGCGATTGTAAAATAAAATCCTTAATTACCCCAACAACATGCATTTGCCTCGCATCCTTACCTTCACCATTGGTAACTATTTCACCAATCGGGTTTTTAAGGCCCATAATTTTAACCGAAGCTTCATTTAAAAGAATAGCAGTAGAATCTGTAGGATAAACTTTAGGGTCTATATCACGCCCTTCAATTACTTTTAATCCCATTGTTTTCACCAAATCGCCATCGGTGTTAAACATGTTAAAATCAACTTTATTTTTGGGGGGAGCACCTTTCCACATAAAACCCCAGCTATCACTCCATCCTTCGGTAATGGGTGCACTTGTTTTTGAAACTGCCATAGCAGCGCCGCTGCTTATTAAATCATTTTTAATAGCTTCAAAGTTTTTCCCAATACTCCCTGTCATCATAACATATACCAGGTTATCTTTTTTGTACCCCGAATCCCTATCCTGTGCATATTGTAATTGCTCACGAATAATAATGGTACATATAATTAATATTACCGCAAAGGTAAATTGCACTATTACCAATAATTTACGGGGTGTTACCAGGGCATTAACGGCTTTAAATGTTCCTTTTAAAACGCTTACCGGCTTAAATGATGATAAATATAAAGCAGGATAACTCCCTGAAATAATGCCGGTAAAGAAAATATAAAAAAGAAAAATAAGCCAGAAAACCGGGTTGCCATACGGTACATATAATTGTTTTAACGTAAGCAAATTGAAGCCTGAGATACTTAATTGAACTATAAGCAAGGCAAGAACTCCTGATATGAATGCTATTAAAACAGATTCGCCTAAAAACTGATAGATAAGAGAATTTCTTAACGCGCCAACTACTTTACGGATACCAACCTCACGGGCACGCTTTTCACTCCGGGCTGTACTCAGGTTCATGAAGTTAATACAGGCGATAAGTAAAATAAATGAGGCTATTATCGAAAATATCCGTACTGATTCAATTTTGCCACCTGAAACTTTTCCGTGCTCATCAAATTTTGAGTAGAGCCGCCATTTGCTCATTGGATGTAAAAACTGGTCGATCTCTTTTGTATCCGAGTGTGTTTTGGTTACGTGTATAATACTCGCATCCGCCTGCGCTTCTGTAACACCGGGTTTAAGCAGCACATAGGTTTGTATAGAGTTATTACCCCAGTACTCATCATCCCAGCCAATTTTTTTTGCATACGACCATGGCATCAGGTATTCAAAGTCGAACCTGGTGTTATTTGGAAGATCTTTTAAAACCCCGGTAACAGTAAAATAGGCATTGCTATCAACTTTTACGGTTTTACCCATTGCATTATCATTGCCAAAAAGTTTTTTTGCCATTTTTTGGGTGATAACAATATTGTGGACATCATTTAAAGCGGTTTTAGGATTCCCGTTTATCAGCGGAAAACTAAACATGGTTAAAAAGCCGGGGTCAGTAAAATATCCCGGAATATTTAAGCGTTTCTCTCCTGCCGTAAATAAAAATGTACTGTTGTTTGTCCGTGCTACTTCTTCAATCTGCGGATACTCCTGCTTTAAAGTTTTCGCCATTACTTTTGGGGTAGTACCCCAGCACCAAAGTTTACCATCAAAAACAGACCGGTTATAAACTTCATATAATCTGTCTTTTTTTACATGGAATTGGTCATAGCTTACTTCATTCTGGATCCATAATAATATCAAGGCAGAACTTGCCATACCAATGGCTAAACCGAGAATATTGATAAACGAAAATGCTTTGTGACGAAGCAAGTTCCTCCAGGTGATTTTTAAGTAGTTTTTTAACATTGTGAAGTTTTTGGGATGACGTGTTTGTTTTTTATAATAGACTTATGATTTAATGAATACGTTGCACGAGATGAAAATTTTTCTCTTTACTGCAAGCTATACAATCCGCTATTGATATATTATTCGCTTCTTAAACTTTTAACAGGGTTGCTTAATGCTGCTCTTATTGATTGAAAACTAATAGTAAACAATGCTATTGCCAATGTTAATCCTGAAGCTAATGCAAAGATCCACCAGCTTATATTGGTTCGAAACGCAAAATCCTGCAGCCATTTGTTCATAGCATACCATGCAACCGGGAAAGCTATAACTGAAGCTATAGCAATCAGCTTTATAAAGTCTTTGGAAAGCATTGTAACCACGTTTTGTATTGAGGCGCCCAGTACTTTTCTGATACCAATCTCTTTCATCCGCCTTTCAGCAGTATAAATAGCCAGGCCGAGTAACCCTAAGCAAGCTACCGTAAGAGATAAAAAGGTAAAGACAGAGAATACTTTACCCATAGTTTGGTCAGAGCGATATAACTGGTCAAATTCGGCATCCATAAAGCTATAATCGAATGGTGTATCAGGTGCAATTTCTTTCCATTTATTTCGGATACTGTTTAATGTTGAATTATAATCACCGGGTTTTATTCTAACTGTTATATATGATGACCCTGTTTGATAAGTTTTTGACGTTTTATAAAATAATGCAAACGGAGTAATATCACTGTGGAACGATTCTGTATTAAAGTCCTTTATTACCCCAATAACTGTAAATTTTTGATTGTTGTTACCCATATAAGTCATGGTTTTTCCTACAGGGTTTTTCCAGCCTATTTGTTTTGCAGCAGTTTCATTTAAAATTACTGATGCCGAGTCTGCAAAATCTTTTGAAAAAGCCCTACCGTTAACTATTTTTAATTTAAGTGTTGGCACAAAAGCTTCATCAACTATAAATGATGAAAGCATAATATTATTTTCACTGCGGCTTTCGTTACCTGTATTTGCCTCGGGAGCATAGGTATCCCCAAATGATTTCTTTGTAGGCAGGCTTGTTGAGATACTTGCATTTGCCACTTGCGGCAGCTTTAATAGTTCCTGGCGCAAACTTTCTTCATTTATTCCAAGCCTTTCGGTATTTGAAAGGATCACTACGTTCTCTCTTTCAAAACCAAGGTCTTTAGTTTGATTATATATCAGTTGTTTATACACAATTATGGTGCATATAATGAGTACCGTAGATACCGTGAACTGAAAAACAACCAGCACATTCCTGGTAAAAAAGCCACCACCAGAACCTTTAAACAGTCCTACCCCTTTTAATACGCTTACAGGCTTAAACGAGGTAAGGAAAAATGCAGGGTAGCTGCCAGCCATTAATCCGGTAATAATTACTAATGAAAGAATGGCCAGCCATGTTTTAAGATTTAAAAACACAGCTGAGGAAAGCGATTTATCCGCCAGTTGATTAAACAATGGTAATACCAGCAATACAATTAATACAGCTGCTATAGCAGCAAGCAGGCTGTATAATACGGCTTCGACCATAAATTGCTTTATTAGCTGTTGCCGTGCTGATCCTAAAACTTTGCGGATACCTACTTCTTTAGCCCTTTTTGCCGATTGAGCGGTTGAAAGATTCATAAAGTTTACGCAAGCCAACAGCATGATAAATAAAGCAGTTGCCGAAAAAATGTATACATATTTAATGTCGCTTTGCTCAAAATATCTTGTACCAACGTTAGCGGAGTAAAGATGCAAGTCGGTTAATGGTTGCAGCTGCAAGTCCCATTTACCACCTTTTCTCTTAAATTCAGTCCAGGGTTGACCAATACGTTTAAAAGCGCTTGCTGCCTGTAAAGCTACCATCTGCGGAAATTTACTTTCGAGCTTAGTCATACTTACAGCATTTGTTGCCGCATTGGCCCTTAGCTTAACATAAGTGCCCATTTGCAACCATACCCAACTCCAGCTAAAGCGTTTTACCGGTGGGATACTCGCTGTTGATTGCAGCATGTCAAATTGCAGGGTTGATTGTTTTGGCAGGTCTTTTAATATTGCTGTTACCTTAAACGGCGTTGAATATTCATCAAATACCAGGGTTTTACCTATGGGTGATTCATCACCAAAATATTTTTTAGCAGCTTTTTGTGTAAGAACAACAGAGTTTACATCATTTAAACATGTTTTAGCATCACCTGCCGCTAATTCATAATTGAAAAATTTTAAAAAATTAGAATCAACCGCAAGCAAACTTTTCTCGGTTATTGAATTTTTTTGGCCTTTAACTTCGTAATGAATAATTTCATTTCCAGGCAAAAATATACGTGTATAGCTTTCTATTTCAGGAAAATTATTTACCAATGCTACACCCGCTGGCGGTGGTGTATGGCCAACGGTAAACTGCTCATTACCCATTTTACCATCAATATTTACCCGGAAAATACGATTGGCATCTTTAAAAAAACGATCATAACTTAATTCATCCTTAACATACATCCCGATCAATAAAACACAAGCCAGACCAATTGCCAGGCCGCTAATGTTTATAATGCTGCTCACCTTATTTCTTAAAAGGTTCCGCCACGCTATTTTAATGTAATTACGTATCATATTGTTAGTTCATTGTTGATGGTTCATAGTACATCGCCGAAAATTTTTTCTCACTGCAAACTGCTACCGCTCCCTGCTTACTCACTTTTAAGACTCTTCACCGGGTTTGCAAGGGCCGCTCTTATTGATTGAAAACTTATTGTCACCAATGCAATTACAATGGCTGCAATACCTGCTAAAGCAAATATCCACCATTGAATAGTTGTGCGGTATACAAAGTCTTGCAACCATTTATTCATTGCATACCAGGCAATCGGGGTTGCTATTATAATGGCCAGTATTACGAGTGTTAAAAAATCCCTGGAGAGCATGGTCGTAATGTTAGCTACGCTTGCGCCCAACACTTTCCGGATGCCTATTTCTTTAACTTTTACCTGTGCCGTATAAGTTGCCAAACCGAATAAACCTAAACATGAAATTAAAATGGCTATGCAGGCAAATACATTGAAAAGCGTCCCGGTGCGTTGGTCTGATTTATAAAGCTGATCGTAAACCTGATCGAGGAAGGTGTAATCGAATGGGAATTTGGGGTTATATCTTTCCCATATTTTTTGAACAGTTTTTATGGCTTTAGGAGCATCCTTTCCGGTTGTCTTTACAAGTAACTGCCAGGTATCGGGGCTGTAATGAAATATAAACGGTTCGATTTTTTGTTTGAGTGAGGCAAAATGAAAATCTTTAACTACTCCTATTATAATACCATTAGTATTCCATAGACTAAAACGTTTTCCTACGGGATTCTTTATACCTGCATCCCTAACAGCTGTTTCATTTAATATGTAATGCGCCGTATCAGTTTTTACGCCGGTAAACCCTGTTCCTTCGACAAATTTAAGTTTGAATACATTTGTAAAATCTTTATCTACACCCATTGGATGGATCATAAAACCCCTGTCCTTTTCTTTCCCATCCCAATCAGTATCACCCGTGGTGTTCCCTATACTTATGATACTATTATCGCCAGTGGTTACTCCTAAAATTTCCGGATGGTTGAGTAATTCGCCTTTTACGGCTTCGTACTGCTTTTCCATATCGCGCATGGGTACCGAAAACACATAGGCTTTATCGAAGCCTAATTCCTTATTCTGGATATAATTCAACTGGCGGTTAATGATAAGTGTACCAATAATTAGCCCGATTGAAAAAACGAACTGGCACACAACCAACACTTTCCTGAACATCACATTGCCGGCTCCTAACGATAATTTGCCTTTAAGTGCATTAATGGGTTTAAATGACGAGAGCAGCAAAGCCGGGTATATACTGGATGCAACCAGTGTAACTAATACCGTTGATCCTACAACTTGCCAAACAGTTGCGCTAAGCAAATCAAAATGCATTTCTTTACCTGATATTGAATTATAAAAAGGCATTAAAATAGCGATCAGACAAAATGCCAGGATAAGTGAAATACTAAAAAACATAACAGTTTCCACAATAAACTGGCTGAACAGCTGCATCCGTGCAGCTCCAATAATTTTGCGCACACTTACTTCTTTCGAACGCAGCATGGCCCTTGCCGTGCTAAGGTTAATGTAGTTTATTGCAGCAATTAATAATATCAGCACCGCTACAATAGCAAATACTTTTACAGTTTGCATTGCTGATGAACTACCGTCAGGAGCGTAAAGGTGTGTTTCTGTTAAGGGTTGAAGGATATAATGCCCATCGGATAATTTTATGCCTTGCTGATGACTAATATGTATCCTCGTAAGTTTATCTTCAACAGACTTTAAAGAGGTACCGGGTTGCAATTGTAAATAAGTAGCAGTATAATAATCCCCCCAATCCTCATCCATCGATTTCCAGTAATCTTTAACACTGTATTGGTTTTTACGCACATTTACAGAGAAGAAAATATCCTGTTTAATGGATGAATTTTCAGGAAAGTCAGCCATGATACCGCTAACCACATAATTATCCTTGTTATCAGCAAGTAATACTTTACCTACCGGATTATCACTCCCAAAAAAACGTTTGGCAGTACTTTGAGTAATGACGATTGAGTTATCAGTCGGGAATGGATTATCAACATTGCCCTTGATTAATTTAAAATCGAAAATCTTAAAAATGGAAGGATCAACATAACTTAGTTTTCCTGTCGGCTCGTTCAATAACTTATTCTGATACCCGAAAAACGAATATTGATAGCATTCAATAACTCTAACAGCATTTACAATACCAGGAACTTCCTTCAATGCATAAGTTGCAATCGGTGGCTGAACCCCGCCCCAAACCTGTTTACTGGTGCCTGTACCTATCTGGGCATTTACTTTATAGATCTGTCCGGCTTTGGTATTAAACCGGTCAAAACTGAGCTCATCATTTACCCATAATAAAACAAGCAGGCCTACAGTTAATCCAACTGTAAGCCCGGTAATGTTTATGGCGCTGTAAAATTTATTATTAAACAAATTGCGCCAGGCAGTTTTAAAATAATTCTTTATCATGTTGTTAGTTCATTGGGTTACACATTCATTAGTTAATTGATGTTTTATTTAACAATCATTTGAGGCTAAGAACTTGCAAACCAGTAACTAACTTACTCGCTTTTTAAGCTCTTAACCGGGTTTGTAAGTGCCGCTTTTATTGATTGAAAGCTTATGGTAACAAATGCAATAATTATTGCTCCTGTCCCTGCCAGTATTAAAACCCACCATTGTATATTTTGCCGGTACGCAAACCCTTGTAACCAGGTATGCATTGCCCACCATGCCAACGGAGTTGCAACCAAAATGGCAAAAAGCACCAGTTTTATAAATTCTTTCGATAGCATACCTACTATAGTTGATATGCTGGCGCCTAATACTTTACGTACCCCAATTTCTTTGGTGCGCTGCTCTGCAGCATAGGCTGCAAGGCCAAACAAGCCTAAACAAGCTATTATAATTGCAAGCGATGTAAATGCCACCGAAATTGTGGCTATACGCTGCTCTGCACGGTAAATAGCATCGAAATCCTCATCCATAAATGAATAATTAAACTCCTGGCTTGGAGAAAACGAGTTGTATTTATTTTTTATCTGCTGAATAATAGCTGGGATATTAGCTGATTTGATACGTACAGTAACTGCTCCCCTGTCTTCATCCATAGTAAATATCAGCGGTGATATATTATCTCTTAACGACCGATAGTTGAAGTTCTTCATCACCCCTATTATGTGATATTTTTTCATGCTTTTCACCATGTTATCATTAGGGTAATAAAGTGCCTGATCAATCGGATTGGGGAAATTCAGCATTTTAGCTGCGGCTTCGTTAATTACTAATGCTGCTGTGTCGGTTGCCATATCTTTCGAAAAATTCCTTCCGGCTACCATCTTTATCCCAAGCGTTGGTAAATAATCTTCATCCACAGGCCATATCTGCGAGAGGATAGCACGTTTTTGGTCAATAACAGGATCTTTAAACATGGTTGACGTACTGCCATAACCACTGGTTGGCAAGGCTCCGGAAAGTGATGCATTTTGCACACCTGCAAGCCCTTGTATTTCGTGTTTAAAGGATTTCGCTGCTTTTCCAAGCGACCAAACACTTTTTACAATCATTACATGGTCGCGATTATAGCCTAAGTCTTTACTTTGAATATATTTCAGTTGGTTGTAAATTACCAAAGTGCCAATGATGAGAAAAATGGAAATTGCAAACTGGAAGACAACCAAAAAACTACGGAAAACACCGCCCTTAAAGCCGGCTGCAATTTTTCCTTTTAATAC
>JABDFZ010000103.1:10928-12565 GCA_013286325.1 Bacteroidota bacterium
GATATAAAGCTGGATATGATCCTGCAAGACAGCCAATTACCACAATTATTATAAGTAAAGCCGGCAACAACCATGATATGACCTGAAACGTAATAACAAGCTCTTTACCCGACATTTTATTGAACTGACCCAGAAATGCCCATGCCAATAAGAGTGCAATTACAGTAGCAACCAGTGTTACTAATATTGACTCAGTTAAAAATTGAATGATTAAATATTTACGCGGCGATCCTAACACTTTACGCACACCAACCTCACGGGCCCGGTTTGATGACCGGGCGGTAGACAAGTTCATGAAATTAACACAAGCAATTAATAATATGAAGATGGCGATTGCTAAAAATATATAAACATATTTAATATCACCGTTAGCGCCAATTTCGGCTACCCTGCTTGAGTAAAGATGTATTTTTGTCAGTGGTGTTAGGCTAAACCTGAAATAGTTACCACTTTGTTCAAATTTCTCAAAGGTTAAATGAATGATGCTTTGCAGCTGAGGCCCCGCATGTTTTACCATAAAAGCTGGCAGCTTAGCGGTAAACTTGTTAATATCAGTCCCCTCTCTCAGCAATATGTAAGTATTAAAGTTATTACTGAACCAAGCCTCGTCCCTGCTTTCAGCTATAGTAGGCATCGATATAAAGAAATCGTAGTTGAAGTGCGATTGCTTGGGTATATCTTTAATAACAGCTGTTATTTTATAAAGCGAAGTATCGTTAAATGTTAATGTTTGGCCTACAACATTCGTCCTATCGAAATATTTGTTGGCCATTCTCTCTGTTATAACAACCGTATGTGGTTCGGTAAGGGCATTTGAGGTGCTGCCTGTTATCATTGGCAACGTAAATACGCTGAAGATGGAATTATCAGCATATACCATCCTGTCTTCAACAATATTCTTTGTGCCCTTTTTAACCTGATTACCTCCCCTGTCCCTAAACCTCATTACCTGTTCAATCTCCGGAAAATCAGCTTTTAGGGCAGCAGCAGCCGGTGCGGGTGCCACCGCGTATGAATTTTCGTTTCCTCCAAATTTTATATCGTTGTTCAAGCGATAGATTCGGTCGGCCTTAGTGTTGAACCTGTCGAAACTTAATTCATCAAACACATAAAAAACAATCAACAGGCAGGTTGCAAGGCCCAGGGCAAGCCCGAACACGTTTATAAACGTAAACCCTTTGTTTTTCATCAAGCCGCGGAACGCGGTTTTAATATAATTCAATCAGAATTTCGACCAGATTTACAGGCTTAATACAGACATTAAATCGCCAAACGAAGTGCTTCACTGGCCCAGTGCATCTGCACCAATGGGGCCTGCTTTGCAAGCCGATTATCCGGAAGTTAAAGCGAATGCAAGAGTTTTTGGAGCAAGCTTTTTGGTAGAAAGCAAAAACGGAAAGTTTCAGGAAAATAACCTGAGTTTTACCGATCCATCAATATTTAAAATATTTACTTTCCCTTTTATACAGGGCAATGCAGAAACTGCGCTTAAAGATCCACTAAGCGTAGTTATGACCGAAACTTCTGCGAAAAAGTATTTTGGGAGCAGCGATGCAGTTGGCAAATCGTTGATGCTCGATGGCAAACACCCGGCTAAAGTTACCGGAGTAATTAAGGATGTACCCCTTAACTCACAT
>JABDFZ010000104.1:0-340 GCA_013286325.1 Bacteroidota bacterium
TAAGGAGTGTTTTATGACATCTGTAGAGAAAGCTCTTTCCACTTTTTACAAGGAAAAAGTACATCAAATTACCCCTCAAATAATAAAAAAGCAGGCATTAGATCGTCTGGGTTGCAAATTATATACACTGCTTTTATGATAACTATATTGTTACTACCTTAGTAGCTGTGGATAATTTTATTGTTTCGGCACGCAAATATCGCCCGGTTACTTTTGAAAGCGTTGTTGGTCAGCAACATATAACCAATACGCTAAAAAACGCCATTAAAAATAATCAGCTGGCGCAGGCATTTTTGTTCTGCGGGCCGCGTGGCGTGGGCAAAACCACCTGTGCGCGTAT
>JABDFZ010000104.1:350-12325 GCA_013286325.1 Bacteroidota bacterium
ACGGCGAAGCGTGCGGAGTTTGTAACTCCTGTCAATCATTCCAAAACGGTAACTCCTTTAATGTTCACGAACTGGATGCTGCCTCGAATAACTCGGTTGATGATATCCGCAGTTTAATTGAGCAGGTTCGCATTCCACCACAAGCTGTACGGTACAAGATCTATATAATCGACGAAGTTCACATGCTGTCGCAGGCAGCTTTTAACGCGTTTTTAAAAACGCTGGAAGAACCTCCGCATTACGCCATTTTTATATTGGCGACTACCGAGAAGCATAAAATACTACCTACTATACTTTCGCGTTGCCAGATCTTTGATTTTAACCGTATCAGGGTTGAAAATATGGCTACTCACCTGGCATCTATCGCACAAAAAGAGAACATCAGCTATGAGCCCGACGGATTACACATCATTGCACAAAAAGCAGATGGTGGTTTGCGTGATGCTTTGTCGATGTTCGACCAGATTGTTAGTTTTTCAGGGGGTAATGTAACTTACCGGTCTGTAATTGATAACCTGAACATACTGGATTACGATTATTACTTTAACATTACCGACAGGCTGCTGAACGAAGATAATGCCAAAACCTTATTGCTGTTTGATGAAATATTGGCACGGGGCTTTGATGGTGCACATTTTATTTCAGGCCTGTCCGATCATTTTCGTAACCTGCTGGTAAGTAAAGATCAAACAACTTTAAAGCTGCTTGAAGTAAGCGACGGTATAAAAAGCAAATACCTGCAGCAATCGCAGGCTGCAACAGTTTCATTCCTGCTTTCGGCAATGAACATTGCTAATCAGTGCGACCTGAGCTACAGGCTCAGTAAAAACCAAAGGCTGCAGGTTGAACTGGCTTTGCTTAAAATGTGTAATTTGTTGTCGGTCTTTAACCTTGCAACTAACCCGATAAATGTAATGCCCGCATCAGAGGGGCAACTAAAAAAAAAACCTGATTCCGCAGTAATAGCGCCCGAAAAGGAGCTAAAACCTACTGCTGAAACGCCCATAACTCCACAGGCAGAATCGCAATCGGTAAAAGAAAAAGCAACTGATGCACCACCTGTAACCGAACTTATTAAGGAAGAGGTTGCTGCCGAAAAGCCGAAAATTTTTATCCCCAACTCGCATAGCTCAGTAACCTCAGTAAAAATACCTTCTTTAAAAGATGTGGCCAAAACGCAGGAAGCTATGCTTGAGGAAGAGGACCCTTATATTAAGGGGGATGCTAAAGATGATTTTACCTCCGATCAATTTGCAAAGTGCTGGAGCGACTACGCCGCAAAGCTTAAAGCTGAGGGAAAAAAGAACCTGCTTACTATTTTTATATCCAACCCGGCAAAACTCATTAGCCCCAACATCTATGAGGTAATAGTTGAGAATAAAGTACAGGAAAACGTATTCAGAGATGAGCGCCCGAGCCTGCTGAATTTTTTGCGTACCACATTAAGAAATTTTGGTATTGAAGTTAACGCACGAATTGATGAAATAGCAGTAGTAAAACGCCCCTATACTGCATCCGAAAAATTTCAGCACATGGCAGCTAAGAACCCGGCATTGGTTGAACTGAAAAATAAATTTAACCTCGACTTTGATTGATCTTTTTCTTTCATATAATTTGCTATTTGTAAATTACCGCCGCTAACCAATATATTTAGGAGATGGATTTCTTTAAGACAATATGGGAGGAATTTACCGGCTTTTTGGGCTTTGGTAACTTGATCGACATTTTAAAATCGGGTAAGTACGAAGATTTATTTACCTATCATGGCATTACTTCTATGTTAGGGCCGCTTATCCCTGTTTTATTAATTATTGAAATTATAAGGGCCGCGTTTTATAAACGGTTTAAGGTAATTGACTATAAGATCTCATTTTTCACCTATGTTTTAAATGCATTTGTAGGCAGGTTTATCTCTATTGCAATGGTTATTTTGTGCATTAAGCTTTTTTCAAAGTATGCCATTCTCACAACTACTTTTACCTGGTACTGGTTTATATATGGATACATAGTTTGGGAGTTTTCGCATTTTATTTACCATTTCCTTGCGCATAAAGTGCGCATATTATGGTGCCTGCATTCAACGCATCATGCCCCGGCGAGTATGAATTTATCGGTAACCTATGCACACTTCTTTTTAGAAGGCCCTTATGCCGATATTATACGCACAACCATTTGTATTTTACTTGGCGTTAACCCGGCTATGCTATTTGTAATTATGTTTATTGATGGTACCTGGGGCGCTTTTATACATATAGGTGAGAATTTAGTGAATGATGCCAGGTTTGGGTTTTTAAACCGGATAGTCCTTACCCCATCGCATCATCGTGTGCATCATGCCAAAAATCCGAAATACATGGATACTAATTTTTGTAACCTGTTAAATATTTGGGACAAGGTATTTGGTACTTACCAGCCCGAGGATCGTGGTATGCCAATTGAGTATGGTATTTCGAGGGAGATGAAACCCCATAGCTTTTTGGATGCCTACTTCGGCGAGATAGCCTGCCTGGTAAAAGATGTGGCAAAAGCGCCAGGCATTAAGAATAAGGTGTTATACATTTTTATGCCACCAGGATGGAGCCATACAGGAGACCATAAAACATCGAGCGTGGTGAGGAAGAAGTACTTCGACTCTTTAAAGGAACAAGAAGCAGAAATTGAAAATAAACCACAAGAGTTGGTTAAAGGGTAAATACAAAAAGAGATGGCTCTGTGCGATTCTCTCCTCAGTGAAGGAATCGCACATGACCACTGCTTTAATTGTTCTTTTACCCTCTACACCACCTGGTTCAAAATCAAAACCCCGGCCAGCCCTATAAATGAGACCATGGTTTCCATTACCGTCCAGGAGCGGAGAGTGTCTTTAATGGAAAGATTAAAATATTCTTTAAAGAGCCAGAATCCACCGTCATTTAAATGCGAAAAAGCAAGGCTGCCTGCGCCTATAGCAAGTACCATCAGGTTTGGGTTTATGGAAGGATCGTGCAAAACCAGTGTTGATATTATCCCCGCAGCGGTTAATCCAGCAACTGTAGCCGAGCCTAAACTTACGCGAATAATTGCGGCAATAAGCCAGCCTAAAATGAGCGGTTGTAAATGAAAGCTTTGCAACAGGCTTGCAATATCCTTATTTGCACCGCTATCGGTAAGTACTGCTTTAAACGCACCGGAACCGGCTACAATGAGTAATATCAAGGAAACGTCTTTTACCGCCTGGCCATAAATACCCCCAAGCTCTTTCATGCTTTTGCCCTGCTTTATGCCTAAAGTAAGAGTGGCAAATACAAGGGATATTAACATAACTATGGGTGTTTCGCCAATAAATGCTATTAATTTATGGAAAGCACCTGTGCTATGGTCAGTATTCAGATAAAGCGTTGTCGACATTATGAGTATTACGGGCAACAAAGCAGTAAAAAAGCTAATAAAGGCGCTGGGTAATTGGTCGGCAGGTATTTCATCTGCCATGAAAGTTTTTAATGGGTTCGAAGGGATTTTTTTAAGGGTACGTGCAAATACCGGCCCGGCTAATATAATAGCAGGGATTGCAAGAATAAGCCCATAAGTTAAAGTTTTACCCATATTAGCATGGAAGGTAATTACCAGGGCAGAAGGAGAGGGGTGCGGCGGCAAAAAGCCGTGTGTTACCGATAAGGCAGCCAGCATTGGCAAGCCTATATAAACAGCATGCAATTTGTATTTATAAACCACCGAAAAGATGAGCGGAACCATCAATACAAATCCTGTTTCGTAAAATAGTGGAATACCGATAATAAACCCCACTATAACCAGGGCCCATTGTATATATTTTATCCCGAAGGCGTTAACCAATACTTCAGCAATTTTTTGGGCGGCCCCGCTTGTAGCAACAAGTTTACCGATCATAGCCCCAAGGCAGATAATTATAGATATTGCCCCCAAAGTGTCGCCCAATCCTTTTTGAACCGATTTGGTAACCTTATCCAACGGAATCCCCAGCAATAAACCTGCAGTTATTGATACTATAAGAAATGCCACAAAGGGATTTACTTTGGCCCAGCTAACTAATAAAACAAGCAGGATGATGCAGAAAAGAATGGTTAATAAAATCATTGTTAATGATCGGTTTAATAGTGGATATTAATGGTCGGAAAATATTATTTGCCGTGGTTAACCTGAGAGGTCTAAAGTAATAACATTATTCGACTTTGAAATTCTGGAAGATAAAAATCTTTTTTTAGTAAAAACGGGTAATTTTTAAGTCATGTTGATAGCATCGGCAACAATATGACAATTATCCTGAAAAAGCATTTATATCTTAGCAACCCTTTTAAATACAAATTGCCCGCATTGCTCTATGACCCAAAAACGATATTTTTTTCTTGTACTTATTTTAGGATCACTTACAGCACTTGGGCCTTTTTCCATTGATATGTACTTGCCGGGATTTCTGGCTATTGCAAAGTCATTACATACTACAACTGCACAGATTTCGCTTACCTTATCCGGATATTTTATTGGTATATCGGTAGGCCAGTTATTGTATGGCCCGCTGCTCGACAGGTTTGGGCGCAAAAATCCGTTATATGTTGGCCTTTCACTTTACATTTTAGCTTCATTGGGTTGTTTTTTTGCAACCTCGATAGAAATACTGATAGGATTACGCTTTATACAAGCCGTTGGTAGTTGCGCCGCTGCTGTAGCTTCTATGGCAATGGTGCGTGATATTTTTCCGTTAAAGGATAATGCCAAAGTGTTTGCGCTGCTTATCCTTATTTTAGGTGTATCGCCTATGATAGCCCCTACTGTTGGCGGCTATGTTACAGCAGTTTTTAGCTGGCGGTTGATATTTATTATACTGGCGAGCATAGCTACCACAATAACAATTGCAGTAATTTTCTTTTTGCCCGAAAGCTATCCGCCCGACCCATCTTATTCATTAAAGCCGAAGCCCATTATTAATAGTTTTCTTACAGTAATAAAACATCCGCAATTTTACACTTATGCCATTGGTGGTGCGATAGGTTTTTCCGGCTTGTTTGCTTACCTGGCGGCTTCGCCATTAGTTTTTATGGATGTTTATGGCGTCAGCAGCAAAGTATATGGATGGATATTTGCACTGCTTTCAATTGGTTTTATTGGTTCGAGCCAGCTAAATAGTATGCTTACAAAAAGATATAAAAGCGAGCAAATAATAAACGTTACCCTGCCGGTAATGGTGATAGTAGCTTTTACCTTTTTAATTGGATCGATAGGCGGATGGTTTAATATTTACGGAACCATTATTATGATATTCGCCATTTTGTGCTGTGTGGGTATAACGTATCCAAATACCTCCGCACTATCGCTTGCACCATTTGCAAAAAATGCGGGAACCGCTGCGGCATTAATGGGTGCACTGCAAATGGCTATCGGGACACTGGTATCCATACTGGTAAGCCTTTTTAAAAGCCGGAGTACAATCCCTTTGGCGGGTTTAATGGCAGCTGCCGCCGTGCTTGCTTTGCTGGCATTAATGATCGGGCGAAGGAATATTCCGAATAAAGTTGAAGCGGATCTGTCTCAACCCGTAGCAGGGCATTAGCTTTATAGAGAAACTTACGAAGTTTTTAAAACTTCGTAAGTTTATAAGATTTGGGCTATTATTAATTACTGCCTAACACTTCATCAATTATTCCGAATTCTTTTGCTTCGCCACCATCCATCCAGAAATCGCGGTCAGATACTTCATGGATTTTTTGGTAATCCTGCCCGCTATGTTTGGAAAGGATGGTGTAAAGCTCTTTTTTAACTTTCTGTATCTCTTTTGCAGTTATCTCAATATCCGATGCTGGTCCCTGCACACCGCCTAAAGGCTGGTGAAGCATCACCCTGGAGTGTGTTAAGGCAGCGCGTTTGCCCGCCGCACCTGCGCATAGTAAAACGGATGCCATAGAAGCGGCAAGGCCTGTACAAATGGTTGCAACATCGGGACTGATGAGCTGCATGGTATCATAAATGCCATACCCGGCATACACCGATCCGCCAGGTGAATTAATATACATCTGAATATCTTTTTTAGAATCGGTGGATTGAAGGAACAGCAGTTGGGCCTGGATAATGTTGGCTACATTATCATCTACCGCGCTGCCTAAAAATATGATCCTGTCCATCATCAGGCGCGAAAAAACATCCATCTGTGCTACTCTAAGCTCACGTTCTTCGGTGATATAAGGCGTTTGCGACATAACTATTGGGCTACGCTCAGCGGCAGAAATGTAATTATCAAGCGGCTGGGTTTGGACATGGCAATGCCCTACCGCAAATTTGCGGAATTCATTTTTATCGATATTCATAATTTATTGGGTTATCGTTTTGAAAATAGCTGTCTTATTTTTTGACTGAAGCTTTTGTGTTTTGCATCATTAAACAGACTTTGGTGTATTGTCTCAATCTCTTTTTTAAGTTGATTGCGGCTATATATTTTAACTATGTTATAGGTTTCATTTTGCCATTGCAGTTTTTCCTGCAGGTCATTATCCAACAACAGCCTTGCCTCAAATACCAGTGCATCTCCGGGAGCGGTAAGCTGCAGCAGGTGTGCCTCTATCTGTTCGGTTTCAATTAAGGAAGTCCTCATAGGTCAGTGATCTTTCTTTAATGGTTTCTCTTACTTTTTCCAAACATTTATATTTCTGCACAGTTGCAGACCGAACCCCTGAAAAGCCAAATAACCTGGCGGCATCTGCAAGCGGCAACTGATCGTAATAAAAGGAGCGGAGCAAATCCATACATTTTTTGCCGGCGGTTTCGAGGAAGTGCATTAACCGCGATTCAGAGGGTTGTTCCTCATCGTCGCCGATTATTATATCCATGCCATCAATTGAGGTATGGAGGTTATTATCCTTGAATTTGTTCAACCATAAATGTTTGCTTATGCCAAGCAGGTAAGCCTTTTCATTGGTTTTAATCAATGATGTGTTAGTCACTGCTTTTTCATAAAAAATGACCAGCGCATCCTGGAAGATATCCTTCGCTTCATCAAACGAGCCACCCATTTTACTGATATACCTGGCCACCGCCGGAAACGCGCTTTTATATAAGGCTATAAAAAGCTTTTCCCGTTCTTCTGCGGTCTTAACCAAAATACCTACTTCCGGCATAATTTTGTTGTTTAATGATAAGTGCAATTTATTACTAAACTATCACCTTTTTTCTGAAAATTTATATACTTCTTTCCCAACCGCTACTCCTTCACAGCTTTCACCCTCGAACCATCTTCACCTTTTGTTTCAAAAATAATTTCCTTATCAGTTAGTTCCGATACCCAAAAAGGGAATTGTCTTGTTGTTCCATCAGGCATACTCTCTTTAATAAGGATGTTTTTGCCATCGGGTGTAAATTTTCCGTGAGACAGTATTTTGCCACCCCAATTAATTACATACTCACCGGATTTTGTAAATTCTATAGATGGAGACTGAGCGTTCAATTCATCGCTGGTCACGCTGTCCGGAGGATTAGCATGCGGGTTTTCAACTTTTATGTATTTCCATTTACCATAGAGCTCGTCGGGCTTTATTGATGATTTGCAGGCAGTGAAAAAAACAAGCAATAACAAAACTGTGCTATACGATGTGTGTTTTATCATAACGGCATGTATTTATGTCGAAATTAATAAAATAAATATCCGAATTGGATGCCATGGTACTATTTAAAACCCGTGCCAATAATTTAACTCAATGATAATTAAGCTTTTATAGCGAATCCAGTATTAATCTCCTTTATGTTGGGGAGGATAGTTTTTAAAGATAGGAACAGGGTTCACCTAATTAATTTTTATTTCTAAACCCGATTTCTTTCCCGTGATCATCAAGGGCTTCCAGTACAGCCCTATTATGGCGGTCGATATATATTTTAATCCTGGGCTGCCCTTTATCATCTCTTAGAAACAACCCAAAATCGTTATTAGTTGTCTTTCCTAAAAAAAGCCTTTCTTTCCCCAACAGACCTTTTGTTTCCATTTTTTCAAGTTCGGCGTAATACATCTTTTTGTTGTTGAGTTTTTTTAATGAGTCATTAACTTTTAAAAATCTGCCTAACGTGAAATTATCTGGACGATCCCACATTTTAACCCCGTAGCTTCTAATTAGTTTTTGATCGGAATCGGGTTGCTGGCTATATTGTAATTGCATAATCTGATCATTTTGATATTGGTCGACAGAATAGACCATTCCGGCACCGTTTTTATCCCCGCCAAATCCAAGACCACCACATTCATCGCCGTCATCATTGAAAAATATAATTCCGGGATGTCGTTTACGTGGGGGCAATACCTTTCCATCAACAATTCCGGGATGTTGGCTTTCATCATTACTGATTACCATTTTTAGTTTTCCATCTTTTTCAACTATGTTGATCCGCTCGACATCAATCTCTTTAAAATGTGGGTTTGAATTTATTTGTTTAAATGCTGTTAAAAATCCCACTATAACTACAACAGTCAGCAGTCCTGAATAGACTTTTAAAAAATTAAATTTTCTTTTTATATCTTTTTCCATGGTTATGAAAATTATTTAATATTAATTATTTGCTTCGTTTGCTACTTGTTTTTTCTTATCATATTGTACCGTTCATTACCTGTAAAATAAAATCAGTTAAAGCGTAAAATTTGATATCTTCAAAAAAGGATAATGAAAAAACGTAGGGCGGTGTATTTCGGATATCAGATCAAAAGTTCTCCAATTTCTGTATTGCATCAATCTAAACTATAATGCACATACAGGTTTAAATTTTTTGTGGCTGTTGATTTTTTAATGTAGATCAAACCATCATACCGATCAAGTTTTATCTGGCCAAACGCGGAGTTTTTTACAGAATATGAGGCTTCAAGATTATGAATATCCCAATCCTTAGCAAACAACTTTATTGATTTGCTGCTGGTATTCCTGAAATCAATAAAAAGATTTTCCTTCCCGGTTTTATTCAAATAAGAAGAGAGGGATCCTTCGGGTGGGATGCCAACCGACATAACAGACCATAAACGGTTGAGATCTATATTATATGTCAGGAAATCACCCGAATAAAACTCAAATCCAAAACTATAATATTTGTCTTTTAAAAGCTGTCCTAACCTATAGCCCATTGGAGTAAAGTATTGATTGGTAAATTTCGCCATATGCCCGTTATGTGCCCATAAAATTACTTTTGTGCCGGGTTCGGCATTTTGCAAATAATTCATCACATTTTCAGTCATATAGTAATCCCTCATATTGCTGTTGTAATTTTCATTTTTATAAACTTCAGCGGCTTCTATAACCTGTTTTATATCCTGCAGGCTTTTTTCATAAATTTCACTACCGGCAAGGTATTTGTATCTGCCCTCGTTCATCACTATATCTTTTAGTACTGATGAACAATCGAGGTAATAGCTGGGATATAATGCTTTGAACTTTTTTTGTGAAACGGAATCCGTCTTATTTGTTAATTGAGAAATCTGAAATCCCCTTTTTTTGAGAGTGTCCAATAACGCGAGTTTTGAAGTATCAACTTTATTATAAAATTGCTTTAATTCTTTCCAGCCATATATCTCATATGTAGGATCAAATCCTAAAAACGTTGCCTTTTTGTCTGCACTTTGGGTTTTATTGTAATCATACATCCATTTTATCATGTCCTTTACTTCCTGCACGCGCATAACCAATGAGTTGGCCCTTACCGTTACCGTGTCCAGATCGCCTTTGCCGTAAAGCACATAATTGTTAATTTCCCTGCAAATATTCATAGGGGCTTCTATAAAAAAGGTTTTATATCCCATTTCCTTTACCAAAAACTCCAGTATCCGGTGTTTCACTCTTGCAAATTCACTGGTACCATGTGTAGCTTCGCCTAACCCAACAACCTGCACATCTTTCAGAATGGTTTTTAAAGGCTGAAGATCGGCCATATCACTGCCTGCATCAACCGATTGTATTGGATGGGAATTATCGGTAAGCCACTTTAAGAAATCATCTTTTTCTTTTTGTTTTTCCTGATTCAGTTTAACTATATCGACAGGACTTAATATGGCTTCCTGTTTTATAGTGTAATCACCCGCTACTGGGTTAATTGATACAGGTTGACCGCGAACAATTAACTGATATTTTCCGCTTGCAGAGCTTTCGAAAAAGATTGGTAAAGGGCCGATAAAATCATTTGAATCGAAAAATTTTATCAAGGTAGTATCATTTACTTTATAGATACTAACATCAACTGCTATCCCTTTTTGCATCAGTACAGCTTTTAGACCGTAGCCCTTTTTTAATGTAAAATAATAGGTTTGTTTCTCGCTCCTTTTTATGGTATGCGATGCCTCCTGAACAGGAATGTTTTGAGAAAAGGCGAAGCAGGAAAGAAACAATAAAAATACCAGTGTAATAGTTTTGAGCATCGGTTGTTGGGTTTAATGATTTTGGTGAATAGGTTAAATGAACTTGCGGAAAGTTGGTGATCGCATTAAAAAGGCTTATTAGTTCATTTTTAGTAGCTCTTCAAAAGTATTTATTGATAATGGCAATGTCAATAACTTACTATTTGGTAGGCCTGATAACTAACTATCTGTTAGGTTTTCTGAATTTAAGATGGGTGGGTATTTAGGATATAAGATATGAACTAAATAAAATTTCTTTTATTCGCTTTAACTGTTAATTTTACAATTATAAACCCAATTCATCGTGAAGAAAGCCCTTACCCTGGTATTAACTTGTTTGGCACTGTTTGGCTATAGTCAGCAGGAAACCGCAAACCTCTCCATCAGCAATGATTCAAAGCTGACCATCAGCAAATACATTTACGGGCAGTTTGCAGAGCATTTAGGGCATGGTATTTACGGTGGTTTTTGGGTTGATAAATCACTGCCCGTAGAAAAGCAGGACCGTATACGCCTGGATGTGGTTAATGCACTTAAAAAGATAAAGATCCCAAGTCTGCGCTGGCCCGGCGGCTGTTTTGCCGATGAGTACCACTGGCGGGATGGCATTGGTCCGCGTGAGCAAAGGCCAAAGATGGTTAACACCAACTGGGGCGGTACAACTGAAGATAACAGCTTTGGTACCCATGAGTTTTTGGAGCTTTGCAGTCTGCTGGGTTGTGAACCCTATATGGCAGCCAATGTTGGTAGTGGTACGGTTGAAGAAATGTCGAAATGGATTGAATATGTAAACTCCAACAGTTCCAGTACTATTGCCGAGTTGCGCAGGCAAAACGGACATGCTGACCCTTATAAGGTAACCTTTTGGGGAATTGGGAACGAAAGCTGGGGCTGCGGCGGAAACATGACGCCTGAGTTTTATTCGGATCAGTTTAAACGATACGCATCCTTTGCCAAAAATTATCCGGATGCACCGCTGAAAAAAATTGCCAGCGGCCCTAATGCCGATGATTATAATTGGACAGAGGTAATTATGAAAAATATTCCCGCATGGGATATGTGGGGCATTTCCCTGCATTACTATACAATACCTACGGGCAATTGGGGGCACAAAGGATCTGCAACCAGTTTTAGCGAAAGTGAATACTTTGAAACGATGGAGCATTGCCTTAAAATGGAAGAGCTGGTTACCAAACATGCGGCCATTATGGATAAATATGATCCTAAAAAGAATGTGGCCTTGGTGGTTGATGAATGGGGTGTTTGGACAGATGTTGAGCCCGGTACCAACCCCGGGTTTTTATATCAGCAAAACAGCCTGCGCGATGCATTGATAGCGGCAACTAACTTGAATATTTTCAATAATCATTGCGACAGAGTTAGGGGAGCAGCATTGGCGCAAACCATAAATGTGCTGCAATCATTGATCCTTACTGATAAGGAAAAAATGCTGCTAACCCCAACCTACCATATTTTTGATATGTACAAAGTCCACCAGGATGCGAAGTATTTACCTGTACAATTATCCTCTCCTGATTATGTATCCCGTGATAAAAAGATCCCGGCAGTGAATGTTTCAGCGTCGCAGGATGCAGCGGGTAAGGTTCACATT
>JABDFZ010000105.1 GCA_013286325.1 Bacteroidota bacterium
AAAAAAACAGCAAAAGAAAACTTTACAGGCAAAAGTCTTGACGATATTGCCAAAAGTAGTAATGAGCCCAAACGTGTTTATGGTGAAGAAAAAGTTAAGCTTGATCTTAAGGCAAAGGGATATGATATCATATCTACGGATATGGGAAAAGGGCAAAATGGCCTTGATATAGCTGCCACAGACCCTAATGGAACTACCGATATTGTATCTGATGGTAAATTTAAAACCCGCGGTGGCAAACCAACCATGGACGGCACCAAAAAGTCTGGTAAGCAATTAAGCGACAAGTGGTTAAATGATGGCCAGACAAAGGGAAACAGCAGGGTACAAAAGGCCCTGCCCCCCGACGATGCTCAAAGAATCGGAGATAAGGTAGATAGCGGAGATCCGACATTAAAACGGGTTGCGGGAAAGGTTGAGCCCGATGGTAAATTAACGTATCACGAGGTGGATAATGCCGGAAAGGTTGGCGCTGTAACTGAAATACCACCTGCTAATGTAATGCGGGGGACATCTAAAGCGGCAAATGCTGTAAATGACATATCCCGGAGCCTGCAGGGCACTAAGGCTATTAGCGCCGCAAATAGTTTTATAGTTGAAAACGCAGGAACTATAAGCAGAGTGGGCAAAGTTGTTGGAAGAGGCGCAATTGTTGTTGGTGTAGTTTTAGACGGGCTAAGCATATATTCGGCCTACGAAGAAGAGGGCGGATTTGGTGCAAAAACGAAAGCCGCTACAGGCTCGGCAGTTGGTGGCTTGGCAGGCGGGATTGCAGGCGCGGAATTGGGGGCAACTATTGGTGCTATTGGCGGGCCTGTAGGTGTTGTTGTAGGTGGAATAGTGGGCGGAATAGTTGGTGGCATTATTGGAAGTGGCATAGGATCAACAATAGCCGGCTGGTTTTAATTGTAAAGTAAAAAAATATTTATGTATAGAGATAAATTTAAAACTGAATCATATTTTAAAGAGTCCATTCCCGGTATTGTAAATAATATCAAACATTCAAAAACCAAAACCTTAAAATTTGAGGTTCAACTTAAAGATAAGATGCCCTTGGTTAATTATTATAATATTGCCAATGGTATTTTAATTTAT
This sequence comes from Bacteroidota bacterium, assembly GCA_013286325.1. GTDB lineage: Bacteria > Bacteroidota > Bacteroidia > Sphingobacteriales > Sphingobacteriaceae > Mucilaginibacter. The sequence continues at coordinate 1,096 of JABDFZ010000105.1, forward strand.
ATAAAAAGGGCCTATTCATTAGGTGAAGCAATACAGGATTTGGTATCACCTGCAAAAGAGATGATTGCCAATTACACCAAATCATGGTATCCTGATGCCGATTATTCAGACGGCGGCGATATTCCTTATTCAGAATTTTTATCTATTGTCTCAATTGGCGTTTTATTAGATACCAAAGAAGAGTTAATAACCCTACATAAGCTTGTTAAAGAAGTGGGTTACAAAGATTACTTAATAGATTTTCTGTTTAAATATATTGACAAGAATGCCGCAGTAAATGACGGGCTTTTATGGCCGGACGACAGAGCATGTCAAAAATTGAAAGAAATTACACTATCAGCTAAGGCGGAAACCCCTAAGTTAATCGGGGAGTACCTGGCCAATGATTTTTATACCAAAGAGAACTTTGAAGACGAATACAACAGCCATAAAAGAAACGATAATGTTTATGATGGCTATTGGAGTTTTGAGGCAGCTGCATTGGTGAAAATAATGGATGTTGACGACAGCAGTTTCAAAGACAATCCTTACTATCCTTATGATATGGCACATTTTGAAGGAGCAAACACCACAGTACCTGGAACCATATTTGATCCCGATAAAGGCTCTTCCGGAAATGAAAAAATTCAGCCGGAGCCGGATCAATCCAGGAAAAAATGGTGGCAATTTTAAAGGAGATATCGTTTAAATCCGAACACTGGTGCTCGGGTTTATCAAATCAAAAGGTACAGTTGCTGTTAATCCCGGGATATAGCGCTTATCAATAGTTTCTGTTCTTTAATTTAAATCATTAACCCTTAACCACCTTTTTCATCAGGAAACGCTTTTGAAGCCATTCACGAAGCGGTTCATCGTAAAGCTTCAGGCTCACCCATGCTATACCTATAGCGATAATCATCAATCCAAGGCCCCCCAGAAGGCCTTGGGCCATTGGTACTTTATTATTGTTTACCCATGCAATATGCAGATACATCAACGGATAATGGGTGATATAAAGCGGGTACGATATGGCCCCGAGAAACTTGCAAACCTTGATGGAACTTTTGCTGACTAAACTTCCTCCCGCACCAATAGATACTATAAGCGGGAAAATAACAATGATAACAAATGATTCATATATACCGTTCATCCACAAATGTGTAGGGCCGCCAATCCTCGGGATGGATAAAAAAACAATAATAAGTAAGCTACAAACGGCAAACGCTCTTTTAATATGTATCAGTTTGCCCACACGCATCAGCAATACTCCTGCGAAAAACGGATAAAGCAAACGTACAAATCCAATATTAACCTGCGTTTTATCAATGCTCCAGCCGCCAATAACGTCGCCTTGCGGTCCCCATACTAAAAAACTAACTAGCCAACAGGCCGCTAATATGACAAATATGGTGAGTATCGTTTTAGAGAAACGGTGAATCAGCACCGCATAAAGAATATTGGCAATGTATTCGTACAAAAGCGACCATGCGGCACCGTTCAATGGGTGTGTTTCTTGCCAGCCACGGATATCCATTGAAGGAAGCAGCGGGAGCATGGTAAAACCAACCGCCATCACCAGCAGCAGTTGCCAAACAGGCGTTGCAGCAACTAGTGGGAACGATGCCCCGGCCTGGAAGTAAAAAAGTAATGCACCAATTAGGGTACCTACAATTACCATAGGCTGCAAGCGGATAAGGCGGCGTTTGTAAAAATCCCACTGGGTCATTTTAGCCCAGCGGTCATCATAGGCATAAGCTACCACAAAACCCGACAATAAGAAAAAGAAATCGACCGCCAGATAGCCGTGATTAATTATCTGATGAAAACGATCAATGGAGTAGGTTTCAAATACATGAAATATCACTACAAGGATAGAGGCTACGCCACGTAATCCGTCGAGGATTTCATAATGGCTTTTTGATTTGAGATAAGCTGGAGTTTGGGTCATTGCCCCGGTAAAATAAGTAAAAATTTAATAGGTTGTATTTCAACTGATTAATTTTTATACCCTGTTACTATACCTGTTCGGAAGATTTAAAAAAAGCCGTTGACTGTGCGATTCCTTCCCGGGGAAGGGAAGGTAGGGGTCTCGCGAACTATGATCTCCCGCCCGGTCAAGCGTCTTTCGCTTGACAGCGAACGATTTTGAGTGTCCACACTCAACAAAAAAGCCCTCAGAAATTAATCTGAAGGCTTTGTGGGAGTTACTGGGTTCGAACCAGTGACCCTCTGCTTGTAAGGCAGATGCTCTGAACCAGCTGAGCTAAACTCCCTTCGTTTTGGGATTGCAAATATAGGTTCTATGCACTATTCTTCAAAAAATAATTTACTTTTTTTATAAAACCGCTCAACATCAGTCAATTATTTTGTTTGGGATGCCTTAAATTAGAAATATATCTGCGTTTTGGAGTTGCTTTTTGATGCAAAAGAGGCCATAATTACATAGCTATATGCTGATCGGCCCGCGGATCGTCGGGTAATATTTCCATTTCCGGGAAATTTATGTACTCTGCGTACCATTGTATGGCGCTTACAACATCAAGCGCATCTTCAGCTGCAATATTTATCGTTTCAAAAGCAAATAATTTACTTTCAGCATAACCATAAAGCTGGATCTCATTATTGTCGGGATTGAAAGATTCTTCGGTAAGGCAAAAGACCCTGATCTTTAAAGGAGTGTCGCGCGAGTGGATAACATCCCTGCAGGGATTATTTGGATCGGTTGCTAATAAATAAATATTGTAATCCATATAAGTGTAACAACATTAATGGGTTATGGTTTCCGTTTAATGCGTTTATGAGGGTAATTGTTAATAAATAAATGGCAATGCTTTGTAACAGGTTTGGCTATTTGTATAGTGCCCAAATATACAACGGGAAATGGTGTGTGAAAAATTATTCCCTAAAATATGGGCGAATATTCCACAATTAAATTACTGCTTTTTAAAAGTTAAGGCTGTTTTCAATTTTTTAAGCCATTTTATAAATGGCATTGCTTTTGAGTTAACATTAATGCCCTTCCAAAAGGGTTGTTTTTCATAGGTAGATGTAGGGCCGAAACACTGCGAGAGTTTTTCGGCCTTTTTTATGAACTATTTTTTCAGCGCCTGTTTACCGAACCTTATCAAATCATCGGCTTTAATATAACCAACTGTACCTAAAACGGGTTTGCCTTTCTGATTAAATATAATAAGGGTAGGGTAGGCTGTTAATCCCCATTGTTGGGCAAGTTCGGGTCCGCGGCCTTTTTCCATGTCGATGGCTACATTTATAAAATTACTATTGTAAAAAGCGGCTGCTTTATCATCTCTGAATGTGGTTGCTTTTAGCATTTTACACGGACCGCACCATGTGGCATAGGCATCAACAAAAATATATTTGTTTTGCGATGCGGCCTGTTTTAACGCTTCGTCCCACGAGTTTTCGATAAAGTTTATATGCGATGGGTTCCGGTCAGCAACAGGATTGGTGTAATAAGTAGTGCTGGTTAAAGCCAGGCAGGCTATCAGCAATGTTTGTAAAAAATATTTATTGGGTCCTGATGTAAAATGGTATTTCATATCTAAATATAAGTGCATAAAAATAGCACCTATAAATGAAAAATCATTATAGGTGCTATTTAATATAAAAGCGGACCTAACTATTGGTCTTTGCGGGGCTCTTGCTGTGGTTGTGGCTTTGGTTTAGCCTTTTGCTGCTGCTGACGTTGAGCTGCTTGTTGACGTTGCTGCGCTTGCTGGGCGGCTTGCTGACGTTGTTGTGCCTGCTGGGCGGCTTGCTGACGTTGTTGTGCCTGCTGAGCTGCTTGCTGACGTTGTTGTGCCTGCTGAGCTGCTTGCTGACGTTGTTGTGCCTGCTGAGCCGCCTGTTGTGCTTGCTGACGTTGTTGTGCTTGCTGAGCCGCCTGTTGTGCTTGCTGACGTTGTTGTGCTTGCTGAGCTGCCTGTTGACGTTGTTGAGCCTGTTGGGCTGCTTGCTGTTTTTGTTGCGCTTGCTGAGCAGCCTGTTGCGCCTGCTGACGTTGCTGTGCCTGTTGGTCAGCTTGTTGCTTTTGCTGCGCTTGTTGACGCTGCTGCGCCTGTTGTGCTGCTTGCTGAGCTGCCTGCTGTTTTTGTTGCGCTTGCTGAGCTGCCTGTTGACGCAGCTGTTCTACCTTCGCATTATTGTCAGGTTGTGCTGGATTCGGTTTGTTGGCTGGTTGTTCCGGACGATTACCAGGTCGTGCCGGGTTTGGCTTATTAGCCGGTTGTTCCGGGCGATTACCAGGTTGTGCTGGATTTGGCTTGTTAGCCGGTTGTTCCGGACGATTACCAGGTTGTGCCGGATTTGGTTTGTTAGCCGGTTGTTCCGGGCGGTTACCTGGTCGCGCGGGGTTCGGTTTGTTGGCCGGCTGTTCCGGACGATTACCTGGTTGTGCCGGATTCGGTTTATTAGCCGGTTGCCCTGGTGTTACTACAGGTCTGGCGGCAACAGGATTAACACGCACTACTTTATTGTCGGGCTTTGGATCTCTTGCAACCATGGCAAGTTTTTGGGCATTGGCACGGTTAAATGCCGCTGCGCCACCTGTTCCCCTATGGCCAATTGCCTGGTTAGGGTTTTGCTGTTTGTAAGCATTACCATCAACTACCCTTGTAGGGCGTGCATTTGGGGCTTTATTAACTGCTGGTCTGTAAATATTTACAGTATTGTTTTGCACGTTAATAGCACCAGGGCGGCTCGCATTATTTATTTTGTAAACCTGCACATTCTGGCGGGTTACCTGCCTTATTTCCTGTACCCGGGGGCCTGTAATGTAAGTCCTGTTGTTGGTAATATAAGTATTATTAATAATTGTGGTATTGTGGATAATAGTAACAGCCCTTGCATGTGGCACATAATAGTTATAAATATTAGGCCTGTTAATATAAGCTTGCGGTGCACATACCCAATAGTTGTCGGGTACGCGGTATCCGTTGCCAATTGAAATGCTTATGCTTATCCCTGGCAATAAAGGCGCCCAGCCATAATAGCCGCCACCATGGCGCCAGCTAACCCATGCAGGTGCCCATTCGTGACCCGGGATCCATTCCCAGCCATAATAATCATCATAACGCCAGCGTCCGTAATGGAATGTTGCCCATCCCCAGCGGTAATCCGAAACCCAGGTGGTTCCGTATTCTGTTTGTACCCAGTGTCCACGTGTTGCATAAGGCCTGAAACCTTCTTCGGCATTTGGTACCCATACGTTACCATATTGAGGGTCGCTTACCCAGGTGCCATCTGGTTCCAGATCGTCATAAAACTCCTGGTCAGAAATGTATTCGCCCTGCTGGGCCTTACTTCGGGTTGGGGCTGCCAATAAAAGCAGGGAGGCCAATAAGCCTATTCCCCATATTTTATTCAATGTTTTCATAATTTTTAAAATGATAATTGATATGGTTGATCAAGTGTATCGGACTAATTAAACCGATTACTTAACCAACATAATATTATAATATATAATTAGTTGGACTGTAGATATTGTAAAAGGTAAATTCTACTATAATGTTTTAATTATAATTCCCTTTTTTTATACATTTTTTTTACAACTATTTTTAATTTAAATAGTTTTACCAAAAATATACACTATGAGTACAATAAACATTCCGCGTCTTGATTTGAATTTGTATATAAATGGTGACAGCGAACAGCGGAAACAATTTTCGGATGATATAGGAAAGGCTTTTAATGAAACAGGCTTTGTTACTATAACCAATCATGGTTTAGACAAAAAACTGATTGACAAGTTATATGAGGATGTTAAAGCACTTTTTGCTTTACCCGATGATGTTAAAGCTAAATATGAAGTACCCGGGCTGGCTGGTCAGCGTGGTTATACCAGTAAAGGCAAAGAAACAGCTAAAGGCTTTACAGCTCCTGATTTAAAGGAATTTTGGCAGATAGGCCAAACCGTTACCGATGGTTCGCCCCTTAAAGACGAATATCCGGATAATTTAATGGTTGATGAATTGCCTGCTTTTAATGAAACTACATTAGAAGTTTATAAGAAACTGGAATGGGCAGGAACGCATTTATTGAGAGCTATTTCGGTTTATCTTAATCTGCCTGAAAATTATTTTGATGAGAAAGTGCATAACGGCAATTCTATTCTGCGTACACTGCATTATTTCCCCATTACTGATCCGGATGCATTGCCAGAAGATGCGGTAAGGGCAGGAGCACACGAAGATATTAACCTGATAACCCTGCTGATTGGCGCCAGCGCCGATGGCCTTGAATTACTTACCCGCGAAAATAAATGGTTCCCGGTAAAAGCCCATGGCGAAGACCTGGTAGTTAACATGGGCGATATGTTACAGCGCTTAACCAATAATAAGCTAAAATCAACCACGCACCGTGTTGTAAACCCTCCGCGCGAACTAATGAAATACTCCCGTTATTCGGTTCCGTTTTTCCTTCACCCCAAAGCAGATATGGACCTTACCTGTTTATCATCATGTATTGACCAAACTCACCCTAAGCAATATGATGATATTACTGCAGGAGAATACCTGGATGAAAGATTAAGAGAAATAGGACTGAAGAAATAGGTGAAAGCTGAAAGGTAAAAAGCGAATGGTAAATGAATTGCCAAGCCTTTTGCCTTCTTTATCATTAAATATTAAAATTTCCCACCTTTCACCTTTCATCTTTCGCCTTTAACCTTAAAATAGTAAGTTTGCCCTCATGGAACAAAATTTGTTTGTTTACAACACTTTAACACGCAAAAAAGAAAAATTTGAACCCCTTAATCCCCCGCATGTGGGGATGTATGTTTGCGGGCCAACTGTGTACAGCGACGCTCACATGGGGAATACCCGTACCTATATTTCTTTCGACCTTATATTTCGCTATCTTACTCACCTGGGTTATAAAGTGCGCTACGTACGTAATATTACAGATGCCGGCCATTTAGAAGGCGATGCAGGCGATGAAGGAGAGGATAAAATCTCGAAAAAAGCCAGAGTGGCGCAGCTTGAGCCAATGGAGATTGTACAGAAGTACACCGTTGGTTTCCACGATGTAATGCAGATATTTAATACTTTACCACCCAGCATTGAGCCAACTGCAACCGGGCATATTATTGAGCAAATTGAGATGGTGAAAGAAATATTAGCTAACGGCTATGCTTACGAGGTAGATGGTTCGGTATATTTCGATGTTGAAAAATATAACAAAACACAGGATTATGGCATTTTAAACGGCCGCAACCTGGAAGACCTGCTGGTTAACACCCGTACGCTCGGCGGTCAGAATGAAAAGCATGGCAAGCTTGATTTTGCCCTATGGATAAAGGCCAAGCCTGAGCATCTGATGAAATGGCCATCGCCATGGGGAGTTGGCTTCCCGGGCTGGCATTTGGAATGTTCAGCCATGAGCAGCAAATACCTGGGGCATCAATTTGATATACATGGCGGCGGCATTGATCTGGCGCCTACCCATCATACCAACGAAATTGCGCAAAATGTAGCTGCCTGTGGCGAAAACCCCGCAAAATATTGGCTGCACACCAATATGCTTACCGTAAACGGCCAAAAGATGTCCAAATCGTTGGGTAATAGTTTTTTGCCGCACGAGCTTATTTCAGGGAATAACAATATCCTTAAAAAGGGATATAGCCCCATGACGGTGCGCTTTTTTATGTTACAAGCTCACTACCGCAGTACGCTCGATTTTGGCAACGACGCCATGGAAGCATCGGAAAAAGGCTTCAAGCGCTTAATGAATGCATTTGGTTTGCTTGATAATTTGAAAGCATCAGCAACTACCGATGTGGAAATAAGCCCGATGATAGACCGTTGCTATGCTGCAATGAACGATGATTTTAACAGCCCTGTATTAATTGCAGAACTTTTTGAGGCCTCGCGTGTTATAAACTCTGTACACGATGGTAAATTAAAGATAGATGCTGCGAACTTGCAATTGTTAAAAGATTTGATGAACACATTTGTGCTGGATGTTTTAGGACTAAAAAACGAACAGGCTGCAAATAATGATCTCCCTAAAATACTTGATTTTGTGGTTACTTTAAGGAACGAAGCCAAACTGAACCACGATTATGCTACTTCGGATAAAATAAGAAATGGCTTGCAGCAAATAGGCTTTAAATTAAATGATAGTAAAGAAGGAACAAACTGGAGTAAAATTTAATTGATTATATTACGTTACATGGTAATTGTGTATTAATAAAATAATAATGATGTTTGTTTAGATTTGATACAACTGGCCAGTCGCCTGAAATTTATTATTAATTTGCCCCGATTATCTATAAAAAATAATGAAAAGAATATTATTAGCACTTACTATATTAATTACCTTAACCAAAATTTCCAACGCACAAACCGCAACCCCGGTTGATGTAAATAAGGTAATAGAAGCCGACAAGAATTTTAATAAACTGATTGAACGCAAAGGAATAAAAGGTGGGTTTTTAGCTGTTGCAGACCCCGAAGGGATTGTTTTTAAACCCGATGCAGTAAACATTACTGATTTTTATACCAACGTTGATAAACAAGCTGGTTCTTTGACCTGGAAACCAAAGTTTGCACGGATCTCGGTAAACGGCGACCTTGCATTTACTGCCGGGCCATATGTTTACCAAAATGGTAAAAACGATACAGACAAAGTTTATGGCGATTATGTTTCATTGTGGCGTGCCGACGGCGAAGGTAATTTTAAATTGCTGATCAACCTTGGTATTCAGCACCCGGAAGCAGAAAAGGAAGCTTTAACTGATTTTAGAAACCCTGACTCTTCCAAACGCGTTGCGCCAAGTAAAGATCCTTTTAATGGCAAAAAAATCATACTCGCTACAGACGAATTGTTTAATCATTCACTGACAATTTCGGCCTTGGCTACCTATAAAGAATTTTTAAGTCTCGAAGGACGATACTACTTCCCTGGCTTTGAACCATTGATGGGGCAAGATCAGGTTATGAAATTTATTGATAACGAAGGAATTTCTATAAGTGCGCAAACTGTTAATGCTGGCCGCTCAACCAGTAATGACCTGGCTTACACTTACGGAAAGGCACGCATCCAGAAAGGCAGCATAGTAAGTAATTATAACTATGTGCGTATCTGGGAAATTGATAAGAACCATAAATGGGACGTACTGCTGGAAGCGTTTTCGGCAATTGAGAACGACTAAGGTTTAAAAAGACTCATTCGGGCGGTTGTTTTTATCCTGCTTTTTTGTAAAAGTATGATAAGAGCAGCCGCTTTAATTTTTTAGAGGTTTTAGTATTAGTCTATTACGTGTTTAACGATTGAATTATTAATAGATAAACTTTAACCCAATAACACCCCTGAATGTCATTTCGATCGAGGAACGAGGAGAAATCTTCTTCAATATGTATGTTGGCTACTTGCATGGTGCCAATGTTGACTGCAGAAGATTTCTCTCTGTCGTTCGAAATGACAACTTTTTTATAAACACTTTTAAAGTCTCGGGGAATTCTAATCGCTAAACACGTCTATTTATTGTAAAAATGTTGATAAAAACGATATTGTGGAAAAGCAATTGGAACAGTAGTATCAATTAAACCGTATAACGCCACAGTTAAATAGTTTAGGTATGGCTGATTTAAATAAATTCCTGAGATCGAAAGACAGAATTGCCGAAATTCTTAACTATTTAATGATGACCGATGGCAATGATAAGGAAGCCAATCCATATATCAGCACCCTCGAACAGTCACTGCAACTATTAGATAGTAAAATTGAAGAGCTTAAAAATAACGAGCTGATCAAAAATTAATTAATGGCTTCCAGTATCATGCTGCCCATCAGCTTATCTTTCCTGTAACTTTCGGACTTAACAAACCTGCCAAGTTTTGGCGAATACCATTCTATTGCCTTCATGTTAAACGGGATACCAATGCCCATGATCTTCGATTTAAATGAAAAATCATAAGATATCTTATAACATTCAAAATCACCGGCGCCAGTTTTCACCGTTTCAATTGATTCAACCGTCCGGTTGGTGAGGTTTATTTCAATTTCGGCAAATTTGCTTCCGTTGTTATTCACAATAATATCGGCAGAGCCATCTTCCAGCTTGTCCCCAGCCTTCATGGTCATGGGGTAAGTAAGGAACTTGCCATCGCCCTGCATCTGCATATTGCTGAACTGTTTAGCCGATGCAGCAGGTATAAACGATTTCATATCAATTTTAATGGCATTGCCTGCACAATTCATGTCGTAATCACTTGCGCCCAGGGATTTGCCATTCTTGCCTGTTATTTCGCTGTGAACCGACAGGGTAGAGGCATCCTTTTTTGTCCCTGCATAATTTAAAGAGCCTGCATTGTTCCCTTTTGAATCAAGGTTTGAGTAAACGAACTTTTTCCCGTTGGTTGATGTGATGAACTGATCGCAGGTTTGTGCCATTACAAATGTTGCAGCAGCAACAAGGCACACAATGGTGGTAATTAACTTTTTCATGAGGTTTTTTGTTATAGAGTGTAAGTAAAAATAGAAAGAATTTATTAAATGCAAAAGGTAAACTGTTGTATTTCAGGTGGTAAATGAATTGCTGGCCTTCTCTGGTCTCAAATGTTAAATCCACCTCGTTTTTTGTTAAAGTATGTTAACAGGTGTTAAATTTCAATAAGGTTTAAAAAAATACACGGAAATTGGGGTGTTGGTTACTCAAGAGAGGAATTGAAAACGATTAAATATTCTTAACTCAATCAACCTAATCTAACATAATCAACCCAATCAACCCAATCAACTAATTTGAGCAAACTTTACACACCATCTCCATGTATTACAAAAAGATCAACAACCTGTTAGGCTGGCTTTGCTTCGCAATAGCATTAACAACCTATATCTTAACATTAGAGCCTTCCGTTAGCTTTTGGGATTGCGGCGAATTTATATCCTGTGCTTATCGCTTACAGGTTTCACACCAGCCGGGCTACCCCATGTTTGCCATGCTTGGTAAAGCATTTTCGCTTTTATCCTTTGGCGACCATACCAAAGTAGCTTACTTTACTAACCTGATGTCGGCATTGGCAAGTGCGGTAACCATTATGTTTTTGTTTTGGACGATAACTGCATTAGCCAAAAAAATGTTGATGGTTAAAGGCGAAGAAGAAAATCAGTCACGGTTTATGCTT
>JABDFZ010000106.1 GCA_013286325.1 Bacteroidota bacterium
GCGCAACTTCTTCGGGTAAACCAAAACGTTTTACTGGTATTAAAGCTTTCAGCTCTTTTTCATCCAAACCTTCGGTCATATCAGTTTTAATAAATCCCGGAGCTAATGCATTTACTGTAATTCCCTGCCGGCCAATTTCTTGTGCCAGTGCTTTTGTGGCACCAATTACCCCAGCTTTTGCAGCCGAATAGTTGGTTTGCCCGGCTAAGCCCTTTAAGCCCGAAAGCGAAACTATGTTAACAATCCTTCCGTATTTGCGGGTTAGCATACCATTTAACACCAGGCGGGTAACATAAAAAAAGCTGTCAAGATTGGTTTTTAATACAATATCCCATTGCTCTTCGGCCATCCAGGCCATTAAACTATCATCGCGGATACCGGCATTATTTATTAAAACTTCAATATGTTTTTCTTCGTCGGCTTCAACCCAACTACCCAATATTGTTTTTATCTGCTCTTTATCAGCTACATCAAACTGCAGCAATTCGCCATTGCCGCCATTTTCTTTTATGGTAGCTAGTGTTTTATTAGCCTCCTCAATGTTGCTTTTATAATTTATCAGCACATAATAACCCAGGGCAGCCATCTTTATGCAGATTGCCCTGCCTATCCCTCTTGAACCCCCGGTAATTAAAGCACATTTCATTTTGAAAAAGCTGTTATATGATCTGTAGTTTCGAGGAAAGTTTTAACTTTTTCCAGGTCTTTATATTTAGGTGTGTCCTCAATAAATTTAGGGAATATCTGCCTCACCTCGTCATATATCGACCTGGAAACTGTCGATAATTTGTCTTTACATTCCAGGTAATCAATTGCCTGTAGTATTGTCATTAAATGGATGGCGAGCACTTCAAACGAGTTATCAATCACCTTTTTTGTCATCAATGCGGCATTACAGCCCATGCTTACAATATCCTGATTGTCGTTATTATTTGGAATGCTATGAACGTACATTGGGAATGATAGCGTTTGATTTTCGGCAACGGTTGAGGTGGCAGTAAACTGCATACCCTGCATCCCGAAGTTGAGGCCAAGTACCCCCAGGTTTACAAAAGGAGGTAATTTTTGATTCAGCTTACTGTTCAGTAAGTAATTCAATTGCCTTTCGGAGAGCATGGATAGCTTAGTAATGGCAATTTTAAGCTTATCCATTTCTAATGAAACATAATCGCCATGAAAATTACCACCGTGGAAAATATTCTGGTTGATATGATCTATAACGGGATTATCGTTCACAGAATTCAATTCATTTACCACTGTATTTTCGGCTTGTAAAATGGTATCGTAAATGGGGCCTAAAACTTGTGTAACACAACGTAAGGAATAATATTCCTGTACTTTATCTTCAAATACTTCCTGGTCGAGGTTGTCCGGGTTATATAAATGTTCCGAACGGTCGCGGATCATTTTGCTGTCTTTCAGAATATTGCGCATCATTGCAGCTATGGCATTCTGACCTTTGTGATGTTTTACAACATTGAGTTCCTGCGAGTAATGATCGTCAAAAGCTTCAACTATTTCATTGATCATTGCAGAGAACAAAACTGCCCAGCTTAACAATTTCCTGGCCTGGATGATATTGATCATGCCAATACCTGTCATTGCTGATGTTCCGTTTAAAATAGCCAGCCCTTCGCGAATATGAATGGAAAGCGGCTTAATGTTAAAGCGGTTAAAAATTTCGATAGTTGGATAAACCTCATCTTCAAATAGTACTTCGCCTTCGCCAATTAAAACCAGGCCTAAATGTGCTAATTGTACCAGATCGCCGCTGGCGCCTACCCCTCCGTGTTCGTAAATGCAGGGGGCAATGTTTTTATTGATAAGTTCTTTTAGTAATTCAACCACATCAGTATGCACACCCGAATAAGCTTGCATAAAGCTGTTTAGCCTTGCTATCATCAGTCCTTTTGACAAAACTGCCGACATCAGTTTGCCACTGCCTGATGAATGGCTACGGATAAGGTTATATTGAAGCTGAAGGATGTTTTCTTCGTTAACTTTATATTGCGCCATCGGCCCAAAACCGGTATTTATACCATAAATGAGCTTATTTGACGAGAATTGTTTAAGGAATTCGAAGTTGGTATTGATCTTTACTAAAGCTGCCTTATCTAAAGCAACTTCTTTTTGTTTAAATATCAGTTCAGAAAAATCATTTAAAGAAAGCGGACTTTGTCCAACAAGTATCATGGGCAAAAATTATTTATTTATCAGGATGAATATAATCCGCTAAAGTATAAAATATATGTAAAACAGATTAACGTAAAGTACAATAACACAGGGAGAGGGGAATTGTGTTAATGATTTGCATCACAAGTCAATATATTATCGTCATGCACTACTGTTGTAATAATGTAGACTTAGAATGTGAGGTGCTGAAATAAACTCAGCATGACAAGGTGGAGTATGATTTTTATGCCCTTTTATCTATAAACTTAATTGCCTTTCTGCTGGCTTCGCTAAATTGTATCTTTTGTATTTCCTCTGTGGTTACGTATTTAATGTGAGGGCTAACACGCAGGCGTGCCTGTAAATAGGCCCTTATGCGGTGATCGCATTCGTCACTATTATCGGCAGGAACAAGATAAAGAGATACCTGATCCATGCCAATATCATTTGAAGATACTTCTATCACAAAATCAAGGATCTCTTCCCGTTCATTCAAAAGGTCGAATAAAGCAGGAGGATATAATGTTGTACCCTTAAATTTAATCATCTGCTTTTTACGCCCCATTATTGACGACAGACGCAGGCTTGTTCGACCACAGGCACAGGGCTCATCAAAATACATGCAGATATCCCCGGTTTTATAGCGCAACAAGGGCATTCCCTCAACTCCTAATGTAGTAATGGTTACTTCACCGGGTTGGCCTGGTTCAACCTGCTTGTCGTTTTCATCTAAAAGCTCAACTATAACCAGTTCGGGCTGATAATGGCCGCCTTTGCCTTCACCACATTCTGTAAATGCTGTCTGCATTTCGGTGGATGCGTAGGTAGAATATAATTGAATGTCCCAGCTTTCAGTTATCTTTCTGCCTAAAATATTGAGGGAGAAATCATTATTACGGATGTTTTCGCCGATACAGATAGCTTTTTTTACTGAAGTACTGTTAATATCAATACCCGTATCTTTTGCATATTGAATAAGCTTTAAAATGAAAGAGGGTACAGCTACTATGGCTGTAGGTTGCAGCCGTTGAATAGTTTCCCACTGTAAAGAAGGCACACCAGGGCCTAAGCGAATGATACCGGCACCAATCCTGCGGATACCAAGATAATAAGCGATGCCTGCCATAAACTGCCTGTCGAGGGTAAGCATAAGCTGATAAGTATCGTTTGCAGACCCATCGGCACATAAAAAGGAATTGTACTCATTATAAGCCAAGCGATTAAGGTCGCTTTCAGTAAGCGCAATAGTTACCGGGCGACCCAAAGTGCCGGAGGTTGAAGTGTACTCAATAATTTTATTGCGTGGAACACATAAAAAATCATCGTTACGCTGCTGCAAATCATCCTTAGCAGTTGTAGGGATAAGGGAAAGACCGCCAAGTGTTTTTATCTGACTAATGTTAATGTTATGCTTTGCAAACAGTTCTTTATAAAAAGGCGAATGTTGTGCAACATAGGCCAGGAGATCCTGTAACTTTTGCTCCTGCATCGTAACTATGTCGTGTGTTTGTGCGTGATCTTTCTCTTTAAAGATTGTCATTATAAATAATTAAACCGGGATATCTTTGAACCCTGATAACAGGATAATGTTTGTTTTACTGTTGTTCAAAATTAACAAAATTGCAATACTGTCATGTCACTTATGAATTAACGGTTAGTCAGTAATATTTATGCAAAAAGTGTAAACCCATTGTTTCTTTTAAAAATCAATATAAATTATTGATTATCAATTATTTAAACTTGTGTTTACATTGAATTGTGTAAACCCAACGTAAACCCACTTCTTCGAAAAAATGGCCTACTTCCAACCCCATACTATCCGTCAATTTGTGGTTGACATACCACCAGATTGCAGGGCCTGCAAATTAAGCCTTTTATTATAATTGAAACAACCGTTAAGTATAATTGTAACGTATATCAGCTATTATGTTTAAACAATCAATATTAATAACAGGAATGCTTTGCTTTACCTTGTTTGCCAGGGCACAAACGGTTAGATACAGAGATATTGTGTTTACCGATATTAAGCAAAAAAAGAACCTGAGTTATTCCAGAAATGATTCCTCTTCAAGAGAAAAGAAGGCTCATTTATATGATCTTTTTCAACCAGCCGGGGATGCCGCAACGGACCGGCCGTTAATTATATGGATGCATGGGGGAGGGTTTAAATTCGGATCGAAAGAGGCAAAAGGGATTCAACTTTGGAGTAAAACATTTGCTCAACGTGGTTATGTGTGTGCAGCTATAAATTATACGCTCAGTAAAAAGTTCCCCATATTTAATTTTGATGAGCTGAAAAAAAGCAGCTATTATTCTGTTTTAGATGCAAAGCAAGCTGTTGCCTATTTTAGGGAGCATAGTAAAGAGTATGGCATTAATCCTGATAAAATTATTCTGGCAGGTAATTCGGCAGGAGGGATAATAGCATTGCAGGCTGCATACAGCACAAATGCAGAGCTTGCAAAATTTGCAGACATACAGGATATTAACTCTAATAAACATGAATTATTGAAAGTTGCCGGGGTGATTAATTTATGGGGAGGTATGTTTGATTTAAACTGGCTTAAAAATGCCAAAGTGCCAATAGTAAGTGTGTTGGGAGGAAACGATAAAATAATGCCGCCAACTCACAAGGATGCACCTTTACATGGTGGAAGTGATATCCATAAGCAAGCGGATGCTTTTGGAATACCCAATGAACTGAAGGTATTTAATGGTTATGCACACGAATTGCAAAAACACTTTAACCCTGTATTTAGCGGTGGTAAAAGCACACAAAAGCGATGGCTGGAGGCCGGGCAGTTTGCAGCTGACTTTATATACAGATCACTTTATAAATAATGAAACTAACCATTTGATATTGAAACATAATGGTAACTTTAATGTTAACAAAACAATTGAACCATTAACTCATTATCCATGAAGTATTTAAAAATTCTTGTTGTGGTAACGTTTTTAACTTTTAGTGTGGAGCTGGCAAGTGCAAAATCGGTTAGCTTAAAAGTTGAATCAACATTTTTACAGATCAGGAGGCCACCACCTCCGCCACCACACCCACCGTTACCATTTGGAAGGCATCATCGTCGCCATAGGAGGCATCATCCAATAAGGGTGCATATACGCTTACCAAAGCCACCGCCTCCGCCACCACCGCCGCCACGTCCATGATAATAAATAACAAAGCCCTTCATTTTGCTATGAAGGGCTTTGTTTTACGTCATTTTAGTGATCCTTTAACTTGCTAAGTCAACAGTGTTAGCATGTTTTTGCCTCGATCTCAACTTTATAAGCTGGTACACTATACCAATCACAAAAACTGCCAGTAAAATCATCAGGCCAGTTTGTACAATAGGGTCATTTGGTCCGCTTGCAATAGGGTTGCTGATTGGCAACCGTGTTAATGTTTCAACTACGGCAGGGATAAAGGATAAGAATAATGTTAGCGACATCAGGAATACCTGTACGTAAGCTTCACTTTTCCCAAGAAACTTAAATGATGGTGCGTATATAGCCAGTGGCAACAACGCTAAAATTATTACTGCAAGTGGATGGCCGGCAGTTGGGTGACCAGTCTTCATAATGGGCAACGCGGTGAGGCAAGTGATCACTGTTAAAAGCACATATAATTTGCCCCGACCATTTGCCGGGTTGATTTTTCCATCGCGTAGCAGCGCATAAAGGGCTGTAATAATTGCAAGGATACTGATAGCAGTGTGAATAATTCCGAGTAGTGAAAGGTGGTTAGGCATAGTTTTGATTTTTAAAGGTGATTGGATAAGTTAGTTAGCTATTAATATCGGGTTATTTTTTGTAAGCAAATTTTAATACGTTGCCTGGCTGCACCTTATCACCCTCGTTTGATATATAAAGATTATTGTCCCTGTCGAATGTTATCCCTTCGGGCCGGTTAAAGCGGGAGGGATTTAAATCGAATACTTCTTTTAGTTGCCAATTTGAATCTGCTACAACCAATAGTTTATTTACTGATGAAATAATATACCACTCATTACTAAGCGGGTTACGGCTAAGTCCTGATGGATGAAATGTTATTTTCTTTATCCCCGTAGGCTCTTCTATTTTTTTAAGATCGATACTGAAATGTCCTGCTTTTTCCAAAGCGCCATTATCCAATAGCTTTAGTATATATCCGTTATTGCTTTTGGTGGATTTGTCAGTAGAGCAATGCTTGCAAAGCACATAAACTAATTTGTTATTATCGTCAGCAAACATTCCTTCGTATTTACCGGCGGGTAAGAGATTCTCCCATTTTTGGGTGCTTGTTGTTTCCGTATTTCGAATATCGCTGAATGGAAATGTAAACAGCACGCCATCGCTGCGCAGCATTATTACCTGTTTGTTACTAATGGCGAGGTCCTCGTAATCTCCGTTTTTGCCAAATTTTATTGATTGTAAATTATAGCTACCGGGTTTTAAATAAAAAAGCTCACCATCTTCATCCTGTTCTGCAAAAAGCGTATCAGCGTTTCTATTGTGAAAAGCAATACCAGATATTTCGTGAAGATCTTCGGGCATATTATATTTTACCGGGTTATTCAGGTCATACCCTTTAGGACTGTGATATACCTTACCCCTTGTACAATTAATGCAAAGACACGCAATAGCCAACGCTAAATAATAGGTAACCGATACCAGGGTATTTTTCATTTGATAGGGATGTTTAGCTAATTTACTGATTTTACTTTTTAATACCCTTGTATTTTATTTGGTAATCGCACTGTGTTTTAGATTATTTGTTTTATTAGTTTTATGATAAATTGATTTTAATTACCTGTTATTAAATTATTTGTAAATTCTATAAAATTATAATGCTTCTCAGTCGTCATCCCGATAAGTCAAGTTTTAAATTATCTAACTATGGAAAGCATCATTTATTTTTTCACAAGGGCAGTGCTGATTGCCTGTTTACTAATAATCGGCTATATTATTTCTATTCCTGAAGGAACTACAGACCAATCAGATATCTGGTAGAATTTGTTCGTTTGCACCTAATTTTAATTATTGTAGCAAACAAATAGGGTTTTTGCTCATTTTGTTAACGTTTTACAAATACCCTATGACATTACCCCTACACACCTATAAACGCTTAGCGACCTTAAAGTATCTGTCTGTTATTTTAATCAGTTGTATTACTTACAATGGGTTCTCGCAGGCACAGGTAAAAAGTGATAGCATAAAAGTAGCTATTGAGCCCGTATATGACAGCGTGACTAAAACGCATCGTTTTCTTTTGGGTGAAAATTACCGGAAATTGTGGGCTACTCCTGTTACCATGAAGGTATTTCATATTTCGAAGGAAAAAGGCGGCTTAAAGATATTGCAGCTGGGCGGCGGGATGCAGACAAAATCGCTGCGCCTGCAAGACTCCAGCGGCCAGGAATGGGTATTGCGTACCATACAAAAGTATCATGAAAAAGTGTTACCGCCCGATCTGCGGCAAACAATAGCAAAGGATATTGTACAGGACCAAATCTCAGCAGAACATCCTTTTGCTTCGTTAACAGTACCTCCGCTTGCACAAGCGCTTGGTGTGCCACATGCCCATCCGGAGATCGTTTATGTTCCGGATGACCCTGCATTAGGGAAATACAGAAAAGATTTTGCCAACCAGGTTTTTTTATTTGAAGAACGTGAACCCCTGAACGTTGAGAAAACCGACAATGTTGGCAAAGTGCAGGGTAAAATACAGGAAGATAATGATAACAGGGTTGACCAGAAACTGGTTTTAAGAGCCAGGTTGCTCGATTTTTTACTTGGCGACTGGGACAGGCACGAAGACCAATGGCGCTTTGAAAGGATAAAGGATAGCATCGGCATTTTGTATGAGCCTGTACCGCGCGACAGGGACCAGGTTTACAACAATGCTTATGGTGTTTTCCCATGGCTTGCTTCACGGCATTTAATGATGGCCAAATTTCAAAACTATGGCGATCATATCCGCTCAATTAACCGATGGAATTTAAACGGGCGTTATTTTGACCGATATTTTTTAAACAGTTTGAACGAGCAGGATTGGGAAACAGAGATTGCTTATGTGCAAAGTCATCTTACCGATCAGGTAATTAGTGATGCGGTTAAAAAAATGCCTACTGCTATTTACAAATTAAGCGGCGCAGAAATTACGCATAAGCTTATCGCCCGCAGGAATGTGCTAAGACAACAGGCTTTAAAATATTATCGTTTTATATCTTCAATTGTTGAGATCCCGGCTTCAGAAAGCCGTGAACATTTTGACATAACCAATTTACCTGATGGAAAGGTAATTGTACAAATTAACAAACTTAAAAAGGATGGCCGCATACAACGCACTGTTTATCAACGGACATTTGATCCTGACGTGACCAATGAAATAAGGGTGTACGGTATTGGAGGAAAGGATGTATTTGCAGTACATGGTAATGAACATTCGCCGATAACAGTAAGAATGATTGGCGGGGAAGACGAAGATACTTTTTTAATAGACAGTAATATTACAGATAAAGGAAACCGGTATGTTTATGACCGGTCTGATAAAAAGAATAATTTACCATCAGGCTCGCAGGTACATTTACGCACCTCGACAGATACAGGAGTTAACAGTTACAATAAAATCAGTTTTAAGTATAATTTTCTACAGCCATTAATATTAGGCAGCTATAACAGTGATTATGGTTTTCAGCTGATAACCGATTTTATTTACCAGAAACAGGGTTTCAGAAAAAGCCCATATGCTTTCAGGCAAAGCCTGGTAGTGAATTATGGATTTGGTGCAAATTCACTGCTGTTAAATTATACCGGCGACTTCAAAAAGGTAGTTGGTAATAACGATCTTGTAATTAATATTTTATCAAAAGGGCCAAATTATCAAAGCTATTTTTTCGGTATTGGTAATGAAACCCAGTATGTAAATGCCGGCGAAAAGAAAAGAAAATATTACCGCAACGTTTATAACTTTTTAAATACTGATGTAAGGCTAAGGCATGTTTATGATAAATGGACAGTAAGCGGCGGTATTGTGGCCCAATATTACAACGGAGATGAGGAAAGCAACCATAACAGATTTTTAAATGATTATGCAGCATTGTACCCCGATCAAAAGGTATTTAGTAAGCAAGCAAATGCTGGTTTGGTTGCAGGGCTTATACTTGATACCAGGGATAAAGGCATTATTCCTCATAACGGCATTTTGTGGAGCACAACAGCAACTGGTCTAAAAGGACTTAATTCCGATGCACACAGTTATGGACAGGTAACAACTGATTTCGGGTTTTTCGTAAACCCGGATAAAGATTCCATACTGGTTATTGCCAACCGTATAGGTGGCGGTACAACTATTGGAAACGCTTCCTTTTATCAACAGTTACAATTGGGTGGCAGCCAGAATTTGAGAGGCTTTTATATCGGGAGGTTTACCGGGAAAAGCATGGCCTATGATAATTTTGAAGTTCGCCTGAAACTATTCGATTATGCATCTTATATACTACCAGGTACATTCGGTCTTGTAGGATTTAATGATGTTGGTAGGGTTTGGACACCCGGTGAATCATCGAATCAATGGCATGATGGTTACGGAGGAGGCTTTTATTTAATACCGGCACAGCTGATACTTGTACAGGCTGTTATCGGATTTTCAAAAGAAGGAGCTTATCCTTATATATCGGCAGGGTTCAGGTTTTAAAAGCAATGGTGGTTTAATTTAACTGATCATAAAAAGTTTCATAGGAAAACATGTCTTCCAAAGGAGGCTTTTGATTGTGTAATACACCAATGCGTAAAGCTTTTAATCCGGAAACGCCCTGTAAATCTTCTACATCAAATTCTTCGATCTCTGAATCCAGTATTCCTCTTGATTGTAAAACAATAATGTATTTCATGTAATCCTGCATATCCTCGATGGTAGAAAAAATAATAGTTATTTTATTTTGTTGAATGATGCGCTCCTTTGTTCCTTTAATGAATGCTTTATCAATCCGTTTTTTAATAACCTCATACCGCACATTGTATGCGCCATCAATGTCAAAATGCTTTTCATCCATCCTGAACCGTATAGATATCGGTGTGCTGAATACCAATAATAACGAAGTTACCCCAAGCTGGTATGGAAGCGTTTTTTTAAGATGATATTGTTCAATTTCCATTTCACAAAGCACCAGAAGCTGCCAAAAACGCAAATGATCGAGATGCCCCGGATTAAATGCGTGATTCGGCGCTATTGAAGGCCCTACATATAAATTATGTTCAACGCCATCGGTTTTAAAGCGTTCAAAATAATGCGGAAAATATGCCTGCGCTTCCGTTTGTCTGTTATCAAGTATACCTGTGAGCCTTTCGTTTATTAAAAACAAGGTTGTTTCATAATTGCGGCGGTTAGTATAAAAATCGCCGGTTAGCTTATCAGTTTGTTTAAAATAATTTTCAATATGCTGCTCAATAACCGGATCCGACTTGTCGGATTGCTTTAATAAAGGATAAATATTGTTTTCCAGATAATGCTGAATATATTGCTCAGTATCTGCCTTAACACCACTTGAAAGGTCATCCACAAATTCTTTCAGATCAATTAAAATTTGTTCGGCAATGATAATATAACTGCTGATATGCAACTGATCGATCAATAAAATAAGCTGCCCTAGTTCATTGCTCAAATCATTTCTTACGCTTAAGTTCCGGGTAATCGAAGAATCTTTTATATCAATCTGGCCGTAAAGCGGATAAACATCTGCAAATATTATTTCGCGTAAATTATACCTTTTACCCGAGTTTTTATTCCGGATATATTTAATGGCTTCATCTCTGAATTTCCAGTTCACACTTTGGTGTAAAGAGGTGTAGTTTTTTTGTATTACAGCCTGGATCTGGTTTTGTATGTCGGTTACCTTACGGCTTATAGTATCCACTATAAATGGCATAACTATTTCAAGCTTTTGAGCATTTACGCTGTTGAGAACCTTAGCTTTGTGCGAAACGAGTTCCAAAATGCCCAGTAACGTACCGTTTTTAACAATAGGTGCTAAAATAAAGCTTTGAATGTCCTGTGTGATGAAATGTTGAGCTAAGCGACTATCGGGATTAAGCAAAGCAAATTCGTTTACATCCGAAACAGCCAGGTATGCATGGTTTTTAACCAGCTTGTGGTAAGAGTCGGCCCGGAGTACTTTTTTACAATCGAATTCCAACTGGCTTTCCAATATATGGCTCTTAACTTTTTCGCCGAAGGTTACATTAGTAAAGCGGTCGTTTTCAGCATCAAACGATGTAAAACCTATTTGCAGATCGGGTATGCGGAAAATTGACCTGAATATTAATTCGAGGCTTTCCTGCATTTCAGTCGAGGGGGAATTGCCTAGTAAATTACTTTTTAAGCTTGATACCGCATTTTCAACAGTAGCATCAAACAATGTCATTATACCAAAGCCTTTCAGTATCCAGCTGCCTGAGGGAAATTTTTGTTTCCATAATTCCAGGTCATCATAACTATTCATTAAAAGATCAATATCTGCTTCGGATAATTTGAGAGACTTTTCAGTAGGAAGTATTTCTAAGAAATCGGCATTATATAAAATGCGGTAATGCTTGTTGATTCCGTCGGCTGTTGGAATATCATAAAACAGCGGCTTACCAAAATCAAGCTGGGTTCCGTAATACCTGTTCAGTATTATACAACAGCTCATTATATAAAACTGGTGCTCATCAAAGTCGCGGATATTAAAATCAAATGAAGTCCCGGCTGCCTTTAATATTTGTTGAAATCTCCTCGTATAGTTAAACGTTAGATCGAGGTATGGAATGCTTACTGCTTTGATCTCATTGTCGCTAAGAATAGCCGGAAACAGATCTGCCAATAAATGGGAAATTACTGTAGTATTATTCTCAATCTGCGAAACATTAGTGATCCCATCTTTTAATTCAGGGTAAGGTTTAATTTCTGCCAGTAATGTTTTTGCTTTTTCGGCTTCAATTCCAGATTTTTTTTTGGCGACGGCTT
>JABDFZ010000107.1 GCA_013286325.1 Bacteroidota bacterium
ACCGAAGAGGGCTATGGGCAAATATTTGATAAAAACGGCGCCATTATAGATGAAGCTAAATATGTGGTTATCTGGAAAAAAACGGCACAGGGATGGAAAATGTACAGAGATATTTTTAACAGTAACCCGGTTGCAAAATGATGGGGTTGATTTGAAAAGTTATGGAAACAACAACTATTGAATCGGGCAGTGTTAACGCTGCCCATATACAAAAACGGCGTATTGAATCGATAGATATATTACGCGGGCTTGTTATGCTGATTATGGCTATAGACCATACGCGCGACTTCCTTTTAGCAGGACACCCGGATCCGGTTAACCTTGCAACCACCACGCCTATTTTATTTTTCACCCGCTGGATCACTCATTTTTGTGCGCCAACATTTGTTTTTTTAAGCGGAATATCGGCTTTCCTGGCAGGGAAAAGACGAACCATTGGGCAATTAACTTCATTTTTAATTTCCCGGGGAGTGTGGCTTATAGCTGTTGAAGTGATACTGATCACGTTTGCCCTTACTCTCGATCCATTTTTCAATGTATTTATATTGCAGGTGATATGGGCAATTGGCGGCAGTATGGTTCTTTTGGGCATCATGGTGCGTTTAAAAGCCTCTCCGTATGTTATCGGAATTACCGGGCTGGTTATATTTTTCGGGCATAATATAATTGATGTAGTTAATTTTGGCGCTGCTGCCAAAACATTTACCTGGCATTTACTGCTTTCGGCAAAGGGGTTTAGTGACTATTGGCCTATCGGGCATGGCAGGGGGTTATTGGTACCTTATGCACTTTTACCATGGGCAGGCGTTATGATGGTTGGTTATGCTTTCGGATCGATCTATGAATCATCATTTGATGCAGCTAAAAGGAGAAAGATATTACTAAACAGTGGATTTTCTTTGTTGGCGTTGTTCCTGGTACTCAGGTTCATTAATGTTTATGGCGACCCTGCACCCTGGGCAATTCAGAAAACCGCTACGATGAGTATTCTATCATTCTTTAATGTTACCAAATACCCATGTTCGCTAATATACTTATGCATGACGCTGGGCACAGCCTTGCTAATACTTGCTTTAACAGAAAAGGTAAAAAACAAATTCACTGCGATACTGATTGTATATGGCAATGTGCCTTTCTTTTATTATATATGTCACTTTTATTTGATCAGGACTATTAATGTTATTCTGTTTTTTGCAATGGGATATAAATCCAGTCAGATTTCGAGTCCACAACAAAACCCCTTTCAGCCTAATGCGCTTGGGTTTAATTTGCTGGGGCTTTATTTTGTATGGCTATTTGTAATAGTCGTTCTATACTTCCCATGCCGCTGGTATGGCAGGTATAAAAAAACGCATCAGCATTGGTGGTTAAGTTATATTTAATGACATAGGTTTTTGGAAGAATTAAAATGCGACAAAGTAATCCTTTGTCATTCTGAGCGATAGCGAGGAATCTTGGCATATGCGACCTCAAAACAGTTGAGATAAATTTAAAAAAACATCCAGTGCAAAATCAACTTTAAATGGATATCAGATAAAAGTGGAAAATCAAAATCAGTCCCCAAAAAACACATTAGAATGTTATAGCGAAACTATCACTTGTATAATCCCTTTTGTTTCAATCCATCTAAAAGATAATTTGCAAACTTTAAAGTATCTGGAAAATCAAGATATTCTAAATCAAATACAGGTAGAGCGGCTTGAAGATTATTCTTAATATTTCTAAAAACATCGCCTGAAAATTTAATTAACATTGGTATATCTTCTTCGGGTGTTAGATGTGTTGGTACCGTGGACTCCGTTTCAGATAAGTAACCAGCCACCTCATTAATTTCTTTATCTACATAAAAAATCAATCTTATCCTAACACCTACCGCTACCCCCTCATCCCCTTTTTCACTTATTCCTTCCAAACAATAACCTTCACATATAAATTTAGTATTTACACCTTCCCTATTACCAATTAATTCTAATTCTGTATCAAATCGTATAGTATTAATAACCGGAAGCGATAATTTCATAATTAATGTTTTACATAAACCTACAAACTATCAGTTATAAAAACAATCTATCTTCTGTGTCTTGTATAGTGGTTATGCGTCCGGTGGTTTACATAGTGGCCTCCTTTATGCGATGATCCATGACCGTCGCGATAATGACCGCCCTGATTAGTATAATGCCGCCTGTGCTGTGCAAATGAGCCTACGGCAAATAATAAAATAATAAGGGATAAGGTTAACTTTTTCATTCTGCTTGTGATAAGGGTGGATAATTTTTTTTATTGTACCATGAGGTAATTAACATTTCAGTCCAAGAAGTGGGATTATTTACAGCTTTTGCAAATTTTATAAATTCTTCTGCCATAGTTCCGGGAATAACGTCACTCCAATCATAAGTCATATCATCAGAATGGACGACCACATTGTTTTTATACTCAACCGTAGTTGATGTTTGGTACTTGTTATTAACAGTATCAGCAATAATTTTTTCAATTAACTTAATTATAGTCTTTTTCTTATTATTAACAGACTTCTTATACCACATTATCCAAAATGTTACCGTATGCGTTGGATAATAACTTCCCTTTTCATCTTGTTTAATATCTGCTCTTATAGTATCAACTAATAATATTCTGTTATCATCAGATCTGGAAATATACATCCATCTTTGATTCATAGATTGCGATTTTGCCATTATAGGAATTGCTATAATAAGCAATATAATCAACTTTTTCATGGGTTTGGTAATGTAGTATTTAAGGAAAACCCAGCCTTACCTATTATTCCACCATGTGCCCCTATGCTTTGACCTTTAAATGAAAACTTAATTGCACCATCGCCGTCCCCACTAAGATCATCGTCTATATTAGCAGTAACGTATATTTTAACAGCATCACCGGAAAAAGCGGATGATGAATAATAGATATTATTGCCAAATTGATTGGTTAAGAGTAGAATAGTTGATCCCCCTTCGGTATCATCTGTGATCCTAATAGATATTGATGTTTTTTCGGTTAATCCAGAAACGTCAATTTTAATTTTATCTGGTGTTGAGGGAGACTGACTGTTTTTTTTACAGGAAATCAGCAATAGGCATAATAATGCCAATGTTAATAAGGTTCTAGTTTTCATTGTGATTTAAACTGATGTATGCCCATTCAGTTCCTATCCGGGCGGACATGAAAAAAGCGTGGAACTGTGCTTATATCCGCTGAATAAGACCTCTGGAAAGGTGACACAGCAAGATAAAACTCACAGCCCACGCCGTAGCGTGAGCATTAAAGTCATTTTATCCCTTGCGTGTCTTGTAATTTTCCAGATTCTTATTCAGCAAGAATAAAAGCTAACGCTCTTATATAACATTTACCCACAGCAGATGGGGTTATAGGGTAGCCAGTGGCTAAGTGGTATTAAAAGGGTTCATTTTTTAGCGATTTACGGGTTAATATTAGGTTAACTGGTATAAAGGTAATTCATGTTTAGGATATAACAAAAACGAGCAAACATTAGAGTGCCTGCTATGAATTTTTAATTTAAAAATTCTTTCTATTTGTAATATCAATTATAATATTTATTATTGTTTTCTTTAAATCGCAACATTAACTGAGAAACCTCCGTAAAAATTCTCAACATTTTTTTAAATAAAATGTTATATTGAAGAAACCTTATCTTTCGTTTAACTACTAAATGAATAACGTCATGAGCACTACAGCAATTATATCAATAATCATATCTTCTGTATGTATTATAGCGGCTTTAATAAGAGTGTTTCTTAAGGTAAGAAAGGTTTACCAAAATGATAAAATAACATTGGGTAGAGATGGTAAAAAAATAACTATATCTAAAAATCCCACCGATGAGGATCGTAGAAAATTAGCGCATTTTTAAATGAGCGACGAAAATAACCTAACCCACCACAATAAACTTGATAATAAAACCTTAACCCTTGTGACGACAGCACTTGTTGCTGCTTCTAATTTATTGCCTAATGATGTTTGGAAGAAAGTGTGCGCCGCATCATCACCATGTGCAACAGTTACGCTCGGGTGGATATTTCAAAAAATTAAAAATGCTACTTATTTAGCAATAGAACAATGGCGAGCTAAAAAAGTATATAACGGAATTATAGGTGATTTGCGTAATAAATTAGAGGTTTGTAGAAATACTAAAGAGCGCGCTAAGATAAATAAGGAGTTAGAAAAGTACGAGCAAGATCTGAATGATTTGAAAATAAAGAATATCAAGACATTCGTATAATATAAGGTATGTAGAAACTTCCTATTTTAAAATGCGAATATGTTATGTATATTAGAAGCAATAATTTCAACTAGCATTCCGTATATGTTATTGTTACTTGTAAGTAGCGTATCTTTGTAAAGTTATTGACCGTATAACATTTATTTTAAAATTTTAATTATATGACTAACATTATCAAAACCGATGGGAATCGTGTTGTGAATGTTTCATTAGAAGTTGAACTGATTAAGGAGGGTGATTACATTGTTTCATATTGCCCGGCACTTGAATTATCATCTTTCGGAAGTACAGAGGAAGAGGCTATAGATGGGTTCGATGGTGCATTACACACATTTCTTCAATATACACATGAAAAAGGCACTTTAGAGCGTGTGTTACTTGATTTAAAATGGTCTTAAAAAATATCTAAAGTTAATTATCAACCACATATTAAAATATAAAACATGCAAACGCAACCCATTAAACCAGAACTAACCTTAACTGGTATCATGATTTCAGATGCTGAAGACAAGGGTATCACAGCATATTTTGCAGAGTTTCCTGAAGTTATAGCTCAAGGTAATAATTTACAGGAAGCCAAAACAAATCTATTAGAAGCATTCAGGTTTATGCTTGAATTTAAGCAAAGTGAAATAGAATATGACGGGGATGATAATACATATATAACAAAAGAATCATTTAATCTTTCAATTTCATGAACAGGATTGATTTAATAAGATACTTAACCGATAATGGGTGTATTCTTGTTAGACATGATAAGCAAGGGTATTCAGTTATTAGAAATGTTATGAATGGTAAAATATCAGGTGTTCCAAAAGAGGAATATATTTTATCTGCAACTGTATGTAGAATCTGTAAAACCTTAGATATTGAATCACCAGAAGGGGTTAAATCAGCACAAGCCATTATTGATTTAGCCCATAAAAATCACGGACAAAAAGATATATAAAATTAAGTCGCTTAGTAGGTGTATTTTTTGTTACTTATAACAAAGCGCAACGCATGCCATAAAACTCCCCGAAGGCTCGCTAAAACCTAAAAAGCATACGACACCGTTGCGCTTTAATTTCTCCCTGTCTTTAATGAACATTAGCGATCTCCGGGTAGACAGGGAATTAAATATCTTATTGATTTTTTGTTGTGTAAGGATAGTATGTAAATCTATGGTTAAAATTCCGTAACCACAATGGGTGTTTACACGGTTTTATTTAAGGGTGTTTTAATACATCTATAAGATATTACAAATGAGATTTACCAAGCATTAAGCGTGCTTTTCCAGCAACAATAACTCTTGTTTGTCCTTTCCAGATAACATCCCCCCTTTTATATTCGGAAGTTGTTGGCATCAACGCATGTTTATAGTAAACGTTAGGGGTTGTTTGGTAGCGTCCATCGTTATCTTTATGAAAGGCAATCTCTCCACTGAATATCAACTCTTCTTTGTCTTCTGATTTTTCTTGCTTACTTGTCATGACTTATTTTGTATGTTTATAGAAACTTAAATTTTATTAATTATGGATTTAGTTACACCCATCTTAAATGGTGTCAAAATAACGACCCAGCCTGATAACACACATCATATTATATTAATTGCACCAAGTGACATGCGTGCTGATGCACTGTATAATGGATTGGGGAATAACGTTGTCTTAACTTATATTGAATCAGATAATCCAACCCAGTTTAATCTATCCATTGAATTGTCAGATACTCAAAAGTATTTTATCATTAAGGTTAATATAACCTCTGAAATTGCTAATTTGTTAGATTGGATAGACGAAAATAAGGTTACAACTCTTTGGGTGGGCTATCTCGACTATAAAGGACAGATCTCGATCTACGGCCAGTCGATTCCATTATTTCCTTTGCTTCGTTACCATCAGTTACAACACTACAAGGAATAATTGAACCGTTATTAGCGGGTAATTCATATTTATAAGAAAATAAAGGATTAATACCATTTTCTTTATTGATAATTTCTACTGGATTTAAATCAGTACCTAAATTTTCCTTACCTTCAAACTGTTTTAACGAATCATTTGCCGGAATCTTCTACGCGGGATATAAACGCTGGATAAGTATAGCGGAGACTTATCAAATGCAGAAGATTCTTCACTTTGTTCAGAATGACAAGTGGTATGATTTATTAACCACTTTTATGTGTTGATCACTTGCCTAACTCCAATTGGTTTTTTACCAGTTCGTAATATTTCCCTCGGGTTTTAGTTAATTCGGAATGAGGACCAACCTCTACAATTTCGCCTTTTTCCAATACTACAATTTGCGCGGCATTTTTAACTGTGCTTAGTCTGTGTGCAATTACCAGCACGGTTTTACCGATGAAAAAGTGTTCTAAATTATCCATTATCGCGCGCTCATTGTTTGAGTCGAGAGAATTGGTAGCTTCATCAAAAAAGATGATCTGCGGGTTTTTATAAACTGCCCTTGCAATAAATAAACGCTGCTTTTGCCCTCCGCTTAAATCTACACCAATGCTGCCTAACATGGTGTTATGCTTTTGCGGGAGAGAGTCGACAAAATCATCTAAACAAGCAATTTTGAGAGATTGGTAAACCCTTTCAATATCTATATTCTTGTCTTTCATCGCAATGTTTTGTGCTATTGATGAACTATAGATGTATCCGTCCTGCATTACTACACCGCATTGGTTTCTTAAATCGTCGGTATTAATTTTTTGCAGGTTGATATCATCAATAAAAATATCCCCGCTTTGCGGTTGATAGAACGATAGCAGCAGTTTCATTAAGGTTGTTTTCCCGCTGCCGCTTGTACCCACTATAGCAGTAATTTTTCCTTTGGGAATTAGCAGGTTTATTCCGCGAAGCACATAAGGATTATGAATACCCGAATATTTAAACGAAAGGTTAGTGATGTGGAACCCAGTGATAAATTCGTGAGGGAACTTAACTTTTTCCTCATCGTTCTCATTTGTTTTTAGTTGTACTTCACTTAATCTTTCGAAGGAGGTTTTTGCATCCTGGTAATCGTTAAAGAAAGTCATAATCTCCTGAAGGGGTATAGTAAGCTGACCAACTATATAGCCGATACTTAGCATAACCCCAAAGGTTATTGTGCCGTTAATTACCCAATAGGAACACAAAAAAGTTATGAAAATGCTTTTTAACTGGTTAACCGTGTTTAACCCGTTTTGCTGCAGGTTGGAAAGTTTGAGGTTACTTAGCTTAAACCCATATAATTTATGCTGCAACTCCTGCCATTTTTCTACTTTTCCGGGTTGTGCGTTATTAAGTTTAATCTCGGTCATGCCGGAGATCAGATCGTTCAGGTAATGTCTTTCTTCAATAGCCAGCCCGAACCTGCGGTAATCGAGTTTTCTGCGTTTGTCCATGAACATGAAAAACCAGATGAATGATATAGCTGTGAATAATACAAAACTTAAAACAATGTATTTATCGAACCAGAAAATTTGCAACACATAGGCGATAAGGAGAGATACTGAAAAAATATATGATACCAGTTTTGTAGATAAAAAGGCTTCGATTCGCGAATGATCATCTATCCGCTGATAAATATCTGCATGGTTCTTTGTGTCGAAAAAAGAGATGGGTAGCATGAGTAATTTTATCAGGAAATCTGAAATAATACTGATACTTAACCGGGTGCTTAGTTTGGCCTGGATCAAGCTTCGGACATAGTTTGTGAATGTTAAACTCCCAAACAATACAAATTGGAACAGGAGTATTTTCCATATGATATTTATGTTCTTTTTCTCAACGCCATTATCCGTCATGTATTGGATGGTTTTGGGGATAACCAAAGAAATTAAACTGGCAATCAGGATAATAAAGAGAAGAAAACCTATCTGCCTGGCGTGTGGTTTTAAAAAATCGATAAATTGCTTGAGGATGCTCTTGCTGTTAATTTTAACAACCTCGGTTGTGTACTTACTTTCTAAATCGGGTTCAATAAATACGGCCACCCCTTTTTCGCCATTGTCCGAAAAACTTTCAATGAATTCTTTATGGGATAAAACTGTAATTCCATGGCTGGGGTCGCCTATTGTATATTTCCCATCTTTTATCTTATATAAAACAACATAATGATTTTTTCGCCAGTGAATTATGCACGGAAAAGGCTGCTTTTCAGTAAGGTAATCTATCGTGGTTTTAAACACCAGGGCTTTGAGCCCTGTTTGCTCTGCTGCATAAACAATGTCGCCAATACTGGTGCCCAGACGTGATGTATTGCACAATTCCCTCAACACCGATATATGGGTTTTTATATCGTGATATTCGGAAATCATTTTTAAACAGGCCGGACCACAATCCATTGAATCCAGCTGTTTTTGGAATGGGTACTTATTAAACTTTAACATCTGAAAGCCCCGAAATAAACCATATTAATATCCAGTGCAGTATTTCCTAAAGTAGAGCCATCGTGAAAGGCATTATCCGTAGGGGCAATGTAATATTGATATGGTTTTTGAAGAATTTTAATCACCGGGTAATCCGGAAAGTATTTGAAGAAATATGCCGGGATATTATATATAGTTAGCTGATGTTTTTTAACATCAATTTTTTTCTTCAGCATATTTAAAGCCTGGATCATGGTGAGGTTTACAAAATAAAAAATCCGTGTTTGTTTACCCAGGTTAATGGTGATGCGGTTACCAAATTTATAAGTTGTATGGAGTGTCATAAACTGTGTCCCATCATTGTGTAGTCCAATATACCTTTTTTCGGGAACAGTAAAGTTTGGCCGTAACCGGGTTATATCGCATGCTACCATCTCTAAATTCGGCAGGTTAGCTGCAATGCAATGAAAATGAAAAGGCTTGTTATTAGAGATGGGGGATAAAAAGTGCTGTATTTCTGCACTTACTGACTGTACAACTTCCGGGTTCGCGTTGAACCTTTTCATTACTTCTTCTCGGTTTTTTGAATCCACAAGTTCGAGTTTTTGCAGGCTCTCTTTTAAATTTCCGGGAAGATCTCCAACATAAATTGTATTGTATTCTTTACGGTTTTCATCAGCCTGAAGCCGGTTAATTTCATTGCTGCTCAAACTTCTCCAATCTCTTTTTGGCAGGTATGCATCATCCTCAAAAAGCGGGGTGAAATTCATTCCCTGGAAATCAACCTTTTCCAGCGCCTGTTCCCGGTAGGGCAATGTTCCTGAATTTATAAAAACAGAATCGTACCCATCTGTAAACAAATTATGTAGTCTTATGCCGCTTTTTAAATCCATAGATTTGATCATTTTAATACTGAAATCCGCCAAAATAAACCATCGTAATATCTAAAGTCGTGTTGCCCAGGGTTGATCCATCATGAAAACAATTATCAGTCGGGGCAATGTAATACTGATAAGGTTTTTGCTGCACTTTTATTACCGGGTAATCGGGAAAGTGTTCAAAAAAGAAGCCTGGTATATTGGCTATATTAACATTGTTCTTTTTTATATCCATCTTCTGTTTCAGCATATTTATTGCCTGTATCATGGATAAGTTTACAAAGAAAAAACCCCTTGAGTCGTTTCCTAAATTAATGGATATGCGGTTCCCAACCTTATGAGCGGAATGGATGGTCATTTGTGTGGTGCCATCGTTATGCATACCCATGTATTTAACATCCTGCGGTTTAAAACCAGAAGGTAATTTGGTAGTGTCGCATGCTACCATTTCTATGTTGGGGAAGTTTACACCAATACAATGAAACTGGAAGGGTTTGTTTTTAGAAAGCGTAGATAAAAAGGCATTCAGGTTTACACTCAGTTCTTTGGTTTTCTCTGCATCTGCCGAGAGCTTAGCCATTACTTCGTCCCGGTTTTTTGAATCGCCTAATGTTAATTGCTGAAAATTGGCTTTTAGTTTTTCGGGGATATCCCCAAGATATACTGTATTGTAATCGTTCTGTTTGCCATTTGGCTGCAGGCGGTTTATTTCTTCGGGAGTTAAATTCCTCCAGTCCCTTTTCACAACATGGGCGTCATCTTCATATTGAGGCATATAACTTATACCCTGGTAATTAACTGCTGCAGCAATTTGTTTTGAGTGAAATACTGTTCCTGAATTTATACTGATAGCATCATAGCCTTCACGCATCCGGTTATGTATAAAAATGCCTTTTTTTAATTTCATACTATTGAATAATAAAAAGTCTCCGTAATACTAACATCTGAATGCCCCGAAATAAACCATAATAATATCTAACTCATTCATCCCTAATGTTGAACCATCATGAAAACAGTTATCAGTAGGTGCTATATAGTATTGATATGGTTTTTGATCTATTTTAATTACCGGGTAGTCAGGAAAATACTCAAAAAAATATTTAGAGATATTGATGATATCGATGTTGTGTTTTGCAGTGTCGATCTTTTGCTTTAACATATTAAGCGCCTGGGTTAAAGTAAGATTTACATATAAAAAAGACCGGGCCTCTTTCCCAAGATTGATGGTTAGCCTGTTTCCTAAAGTATGTACGCGGTGCGGCGACACGAACTTAGTGCCATCGTTATGGATACCCATATACTTTTTATTCTCTTCGCGATAATTGGCAGGCATTACAGTTGTATCGCAAGCAACTACTTCTAAATTCGGCAAGTTGGTGCCTAAATAGTGAAAATGGAATGGCTTTCCATCCGATTTTGACTTTAAGAATTCGTCAGTGGCTTTATTAATTTGTAAGGTGACGTCGGGGTTGTCTTTGAACTTTGCAAAAACATCATTCCTGTTCTTACACTCCTCTAATTTTAATTTCTGAAACAAAGCCTTCAGGTTGT
Source organism: Bacteroidota bacterium (assembly GCA_013286325.1). GTDB lineage: Bacteria > Bacteroidota > Bacteroidia > Sphingobacteriales > Sphingobacteriaceae > Mucilaginibacter. Next base: position 11,021 of record JABDFZ010000107.1, read on the forward strand.
TGGGGATGTTACCAATATATATGGTGTTGGCATCCGTGCGTTTATCACCCGGTTTTAAAAGCCTTATTTCTTTATCATTTAAACCTCTCCAATTTCTTTTCGGTATAAATGCATCGTCTTCGTAAGATGGTAAAAATGAATAATTCCCATAACTTATCCGGTTTGTATCCAGCTCGGTATAATGAACCACACCCGAGTTTATGGATACACAGTTATAACCTTCGCAAGCCTGGTTATGGAGCATAATACCTCTTTTTATTTCCATAGCTTAATTATTTAACCAGCCACATCAAAAACACCTGTATAAACAATAGTTACATCTATCTCGTTATTACCGAGCGTTGTTGCATCGTGAAAAAAATTGTCTGTGGGTGCTATGTAATATTGATAGGGTTTTAAATCAATTTTGATGGTCGGATAATCAGGGTAATGTTTAAAAAACAAATAGGCAATGTTATCCGGGTCTATTACAGTATCTGATGCACCAATCTTTTCTTTCACCATATTAAATACCTGTATTAAAGAAAGGTTGATAAACGCCAGGTACCTTGTCTCTTTACTCAGGTTTATTGAGATACGGTTTCCCGATTTATGAGCCGTGTGTGGGGTGAAACGTTTACTCTGATCTATATGTAAGCCAATGTATATAAACTCTTCATCAATGAAATGGCAAGTAATGGTTTCGCGGTTAGGCATCGCCCGGGTGATCCGGTGAAATTTATAATTCTTATTGGTTGAAAAAGGGCGCAGAAAGGTATCTAACTCCTTTGTTATTGTCTTTACTATTTCCTCACTATCCCTTACCTTCGGATAAACCTGGTCGGGGTGCGTACAATCGTGTAAGCCTAACGCTATAAATGATTCTTTGAGGCTTTGAGGTATTTCGCCTATAGATATATTTTTACTAAAATCGGTATCCTTCCTATTGGTAAGCAACAGCCGTTTCTCGGCCAGATCCAACTTGCGCCAATCGGTTTTAGGAACATACGAACCAGGATAATAATTCAACCCGGTTTCAGCAGTACCGGGTATTGTTCCGCTATTTATGGATAACTGATCAGCAATTGTGCTTAAATTGCTATATAAACTGAGCCCCTTTTTTAAATACATGTCATTATAGTTT
>JABDFZ010000108.1 GCA_013286325.1 Bacteroidota bacterium
TATTGGTTAAATAATGGTCAAAACATTTCAGATTGTTATACCTTTCTCCAATCCTTCGGTTATACTATTTACCAGATAACATCTGTTGGCTGCGAGCTCTTAAATGCTCAGGGAAATATTGAAAGTGGTAATTTATTTTGCATTCCTGCATAGTTTATGAAGAAGGATAGTGCAATAGGGAAATTTATCATACTCTTTATACCGTGGGGCATTTCCTTGTTTTTTGAATCTTTGCCTGTTGTCTCTTATTTTATCGCATGGCTTGGCTCATTTTTTATCTACTATGTTACCCTAACCGGCAGGATAAGGCCAATACCCGACGACAGAACCATTGCAGAACAGTTAATGCGCCCGCTGTTTATAATCCAGATCATATTTGCAGGTTACATGTGCTGTACCTCAATATTCTATTTTTTAAGTCTTTTAGGATATGAGTATCTGCATAAGGTAAATTCAGTATTGGCGATTGATGAAGACGCCATAAAGCTGACAGCACAATGTCAGCGATATTATTGCCTGGGGCACGCAGCGTTCGTTTCGGGTATATTGATGTTTATGAAATATCCCGTTAAACAAAAATATTACATCGAAAAAGAAAAGCTGGCCAACCTGTTATTATTAACTGCTTTGATTACTTTCCCTGTATCGGCACTTTTCCTCCGGATACCGGGGTTATCGCAGTTTTTTTATCAGTTCAGTGCACTAAGTTTTATTGCAGGTACGCTTGCCCTTGCGTTTGCTTTACCGTTGCAAAAAATAACCAATACTTTAATTTGCCTTGCCTTGTATGCTTTTAACTTTTACCAGGCGCTAACTTCCGGATTTAAAGAGCCAATCATTATCAGCGTGCTGGTATTAGGGATATTTTTATATCCTAATTATAAAAAAATTGTGACTGTTGTTTTTGTTCCGGCCATAATTTTACTGTTTGTATTTCTGCCTGCTTATGTGAGCAGTTTCCGTCAGAATGTATGGTCGGGCGATGAAACAGCTGATGACGCTACACAGATAGCATTTGATGCAGCGCTTAATAAAGACGCTGAAGATAACACTAACTGGGGGTTTTTAGTTTACCGGCTAAGTGAAATAGATATGTTTACAAGATACATTAAATCGACCCCAGCCCAGGTTGATTTTTATGGCACTAAACTATTGGGGCAATCAGCCATTGCTATAATCCCCCGGATATTCTGGCCATCAAAACCCAGCACCGAGGATCTGATTATGGAACGCGTTTATAGCGCCGGCGTAGTAAACAGAAGCTCGAATGTTTCGGCAAAACCAGCTTTTATAGTTGATGCCTATTTATCATATGGGGCAATCGGGATCTTCATTTTCCTGTTTGCTTATGGAGCTATTGCACAAATAATAGCCCTTAAAGCCGAAAAACTATTCGGCGGGTATATTTTAGGGACAGCACTCATATTCAGTGGTTTGTTCCAAATATTCTGGCGTGGCTTGAGTTTTGAGTTCTTGATTAATTCTGTTTTCTGGAGTTATATAAGTATGCTGGTGATATTTAAGGTATTGCGCTCCAGGAATATATTAAAAGAAATTTGAAAGTTTTACAGATCTGTGCTGCTTACAAGCCCGCCTTTATTTACGGAGGACCAACAATGTCGGTATCCATGTTAAGCGAACAATTGGCTAAAGCGGGTATTGATACCCAGGTTTTTGCAACAACCGCCAACGGAAAAACCGAATTGCCGGTAGCTGTTAACCTACCGGTAAGTGTTGATGGTGTTACGATTACTTATTTCAGGAGGATCACCAAAGACCATAGTCACTTTTCTCCATCACTTTTGAGGAATGTATGGAAAGATGCCCGTAATTATGATGTTATTCATATCCATGCATGGTGGAACCTGGTATCCTTATTTTCATGCCTTATTGCTTTAATGCGTAATGTGCCGGTTTTACTATCACCAAGAGGCACTTTAAGCCAGTATTCATTTCAAAATAAAAACATCGGGATTAAATGGCTTATCCATAATTTATTAGGTAGTCATTTATTGAAAAGATGCCATTTTCATGTAACATCGGTACAGGAAAGCGAGGCGATACACAAGTTAATCACACCTAAAAGCATCACCATCTTACCAAATTTTGTAAAACTACAGGAAGATTATTTGATTACAGAAAGACCGATTTCGTCAGTTTTTAAATTGCTTTTTTTTTCGAGAATAGAAGAAAAAAAGGGGCTCGATTTATTGATAGCAGCACTGCCATATTTAACCTGCCCTTACACCCTTACTGTAGCAGGAGATGGTGATATCAGTTACATAAATGAATTAAAAGCATTGGCCGAAAAAAATGCGGTTGACGGAAATATAAAATGGGTCGGCTTTCAGGGTGCTAACAAATTTGAACTGCTGCACAATCATGATCTGCTTGTTTTGCCATCGTACGATGAAAACTTTGGCAATGTGGTGATTGAAAGTCTAAGCCAGGGTACGGCTGTTTTGGTTAGTCATTTTGTAGGATTATCAGACTATATAACCAATAACAATCTGGGTTGGGAATGCGAAGCCAACGCTACTTCTGTAAGTAATATGATTAATTTGATATATAAAAAGCAGGACGAGCTTACCCGTATCCGCATCAATGCGCCGGGAATTATAGCGGCTGATTTTAACAATGATAATTTAATAAAACGATATATTGATATGTATAATACTATAATCAATGGCTGATTATCACGATTACGGTTTTCATAGTGACGGACCTACGCATAACTTTGGCTATCAGCTAAACGATTTGATCGGTTTACTTGATAAAACGAAGAATAAGCATATCCTCGACCTGGGTTGCGGCAACGGTTATCTTGTAAATTACCTTATTGAACAAGGTTATAATGTCTATGGTACCGATGCCTCTGAAAAAGGAATAGCCATAGCCCAAATAAAAAACCCGGACCGCTTTTTTGTACAGGATCTGTCGTCGGATATGTTACCCGAACAACTGCAAAACATCCCTTTCGATACTATTATATCAACCGAAGTTATTGAGCATTTGTATAACCCACAGGCATTTATTACTTTTTGCAAGCAACAGTTAACACAGGGCGGAGAGATAATTATAACAACACCTTATCATGGCTATCTGAAGAATTTAGTATTAAGTATTTTTAATAAATGGGATAGCCACCTGGATCCGTTTTGGCTTGGCGGGCATATTAAATTCTGGTCAGTTAAAACCTTATCGAAGGTTTTAACTGATGCCGGTTTTACAGTTACTGATTTTAAAGGCTGCGGCAGAATCCCCTATCTTTGGAAATCAATGATCATTAAAGCAAAGCTATCTTGAGTAAGCAATTTTCCTTTATTATAATCACTTATAATGAAGAAATGCATCTACCCAGGCTTCTTGAATCCATCCAAAGCCTGGATGCACCTGTTTTTGTTTTAGATTCGGGAAGTACGGATAATACTGTCTCGATAGCTGAAAATTTTGGAGCATCTGTTTTGCACCATGCATTTGAAAACCATCCCAAACAATGGGATTATGCCCTTAAAAATTTCGACATCCAAACCCCATGGATAATTTGTCTTGATGCTGATCAGATAGTAACACCTGAGCTTAAAAATCACTTAAGCACGTTTAATGATAATGACTATAAGGATGTAAATGGCATTTACTTTAATCGTAAAAACTTTTTTAAAGGCCAATGGATAAAACACGGTGGCTATTCGCCATTTTATTTGCTTAAGATGATCCGGTTCGGCGTAGGCTATTCCGATCTGAATGAAAATATGGATCATAGATTTATAGTGCCCGGCAATACTATAATATGGAAAGATGGCTATATTTTGGAAGAAAACCTGAAGGAGAATAACATAAGTTTCTGGATAGAAAAACATAACCGTTACAGCGATCTGGTTGCACAGGAAGAAGTGGAGCGTATACAACAAATAAGGTTACAAACGGTAAAACCGCATTTTTGGGGCTCGCCTGATGAACGTACAGCCTGGTTAAAACAACTATGGTGGAAAATGCCAAGGTATGTGAGGCCGATGATCTATTTTATCTACCGGATGTTTTTTCAATTGGGTATTCTGGATGGCCGTACTGGAGTTATTTTCCACTTTTTACAGGCATTCTGGTTCCGGCTTATTGTGGATGTTAAAATTGATGAACTTCTTCAAAAGCAAAAGCCCGTTAAAAAAACAAATAGCCCGTTAAAATTTGTATGCTTGTTTGCAATCCTTTTTGCGGCGTTTTACTTTTTCAATTTATTCTACATAGGGATAACTTCCCCTGTTAACCATTACAGTCATTTTTTAGCCGATCATTTAAATTATATCCACTGGTTACGCTGGACGTTGTTGCAAAGCAGCGCCCAAATACTCAGATGGCTTGGCTTTGCTGTTATAACAAATGAATACGACCTCTTAGTGGCCGGGCACGGCATTATTCAATTGGCTTATGATTGTCTTGGCCTTGGGGTTAGCAGTTTTTTTGCTGCATTTGTGTTGGCTTATCCTAAAAAATTCAAATCAAAGATATTATTCCTCATTGCAGGAGTATTAGGAATTGAGGGTTTAAATGTAATCAGGTTTGTATTGCTTGCCTTGTTTTGGGATAAGAAGCATACTGGGATACTTGACCATCATACCATTTTTAATATTTTTATATATGTAATTATTGCTATTACACTTTATTTTTGGGTAAAGCGCGATAATGTATTAAGCAATCCCAATGCAGCAAACTGACCTTTCGTTATATAACAATTCACCGTTTCATCCGGGCGGCACTGCTGTAAAAAGGTTGCTCTGGTATTACCTTAATTCATTGTTTTTGAAAAGCAGTCTGCTTCCGTTAAGCGGGTTTAAAATATTTCTGCTGCGTTTATTCGGCGCCAGTATTGGCAAAAACGTTACGATAAAACCGGGGGTAAATATTAAATACCCCTGGCATTTAACCATCGGGAATCAAACCTGGATAGGTGAAAATGTTTGGATTGATTGCCTGGTCCCGGTTAGTATTGGCAATAATGTTTGTATTTCGCAGGGGGCGGTTTTACTTACCGGCAGTCATAATTATAAAAAGACCACCTTTAACCTTATAACAGCTGGGGTAGTTATTGAAGATGGTGTTTGGATAGGTGCAGGAGCTATGGTCAACCTTGGCGTAGTTGCGGCCTCGCATGCAGTGCTCACTAGTGGGTCGGTAGCTACCAAAAACCTTGAGGCTTATTCAGTTTACCAGGGAAATCCGGCTGTAAAAATCCGTTCGAGAATTATAGATTAATTTCTTCCGATTACTAAATTAGCGATCCTCTAAAACTCAATAACAAAACAATTTAATGCTCTCACAAAAAAGTAAATCATATAAAGTTATTCTGCTAATAATAGGTTTGGCTGTGTTGATAATAGGAGTGATCTTGTTTTTTATCCCGCCAGCACTTTTTCCCGATCCCGCCAATGGGTTTAATGTGTTGCGATGCATGCAGTTAGGTGGCAGCTTCAACGTCCTGTCCGCTCCTGATCAAAGCGATATTGCACAAAATTATGATGAATTTTTAACGTGGTGGTCGCCGGGGCAGTATCTTGTACCTTATTTTTTTAAATTGATTGCCGGCCTTAATACCGGCCAGGCTTCATCAATAACAGTAGCTATAGGTACACTATGCGGCCTATCTGGCTTTTATTCCTTTTTCAAAAAAATTGGCTTTACGCCATTTGTGTCTGTCATTAGTCTTGTGTTTATCATTTGCCAGCTGGCATTTTTTGTGCCTTATGTTTTTTATAACGGGGGCGAAATATTGCTATTTGCATTCGAAGGTTGGTTTTTATATGGCTGTATTGCATTAAAAAAGCCGGGGTTTGTGCTAATACTATTTGTTCTTTTATCAGGATGGATAGGATTTTTTTGTAAATCATCATTCATCTGGATCTATATCGCTGGCCTGTGCTGTTTGTGGATCAGGTTATCTTCCGGTCGTTTTGGGGTTATTGAATGGATAAAAAAAGGGTTGTGGATAGGCATACCTGCCGCTCTATCATTAGTAACTATTTATGTATTATTTCTTTCAAAGGGCCAAAGTCCGGCTACAGTTTCAAAAGGCCTGAAACTAATGGCTGAAACTTTTAGCTTCCCGCTCGCTGCTCCTATCCTTTCCGGCTTTTCATTGGATGATATGTTCCATGGATTGATTTACCATTTTGGTAGGCCAATATTTAGTCACGATTGGGCGGTAGTTATTTTAATTCTGCTTGCCCTGTTAAGTGTGGTGCTGGTAATGGGTATAATCCGAAAAGTACCAAATGACAATTACAGACTGTTTGTTTGCATATTCTACTTTGGAGCACTATTGTTTTTTGGTATTATTTATCTTAAGCAGTTAAATATCTCGTACGAGGCGAGACACTTTCGTATCGTTGGATTGATAATAATTCCCGGGATAATCTACCTGGTGAGCAAGTCCAGACGCAGCATTAAATTTATTTTTACCATAGTATGCATTGGTATAGCATGTTTCAGTTTTACCTATCTCATTAAGGGTTTCGGAATAAATAAAAATTCAAGTGCCAAAGGGGTTTCAGGTATCTCACAAATCAATATTGACCAGCAATCTCTTAATGCCGTAATGAAGCTTGACAAGGAAAACAGGAATGCTACGTTTGTTTTTATCAGCAACGATATTGGCCTGGAGGTTATACATAACCGCGTTATTAACTTACCACCAATTACTGATGATTTGAAAATTGATATGGACGATTATCAGTACGAGGGCTTCGCCGGCCCGCTCTTTATCGTATTGCCGGAAAGTTACAACGGACCCAAAGAAAAAATGATAATGAAGGCCTTTCCTAATTATGCAGGGTTTAACCTGTCTATGCTTAGCGATAAATATGTTCTGTACGAGGCGAGGATGAAGAGGTAATGGTGAAGTTGATTAAGTGAGTGGTTGATTGGGTTAAAAACTCATCAACTTAATCTAACTCAATCAACCTAATAAACTAAACATTAATTTCTTTCCATAACAGATCTTTAAGCTCATCGATGTTTTTCTGAGCTACTGATGATATAAATATTGAAGGAACATCCGTTGGAAGTTCCTTTTTCATTTCCGCCATAAGCTCATCATCCAGCATGTCCGACTTGGTTACAGCCAGCACCCTTGGTTTATGAAGCATTTCGGGGTTATACTCTTTTAATTCGTGAAGTAGTATCTGGTATTCTTCTTTTATGGTTCGGTTGGTATCGGCAGGCACCATAAACAACAATACCGAATTCCGTTCAATATGTCTTAAAAACCTAAAGCCAAGCCCTTTTCCCTGCGATGCACCTTCAATTATTCCGGGGATATCAGCCATAACAAACGACTTACCACCCCTGTACGCAACTATACCAAGATTAGGAACAATTGTAGTAAAAGCATAATCGGCAATTTCAGGCTTTGCAGCTGATACAACAGATAACAGGGTTGATTTTCCTGCATTCGGGAAACCTACCAAGCCTACATCTGCCAGTATCTTCAGCTCAAGCACATTCCACTCTTCTTTACCATCCTCGCCTGGCTGAGCAAAGCGCGGGGTTTGCAGCGTTGGGGTTTTAAAATGCCAGTTGCCTAATCCTCCGCGACCGCCATCTGTTAGTATCCTTGTTTCTCCGTCGGTAGTTATCTCAAACAAAGTTTCTCCGGTTTCCGAATTTTTGGCTATTGTACCTAACGGAACTTCTAATATTTCATCCCTTCCGGTTTTTCCTGTTTTTAAAGAGCTTCCGCCTGATTCCCCGTCTCCGGCTATAACATGCTTCCGAAATTTAAGGTGAAGTAATGTCCAGAGCTGGGCATTGCCTTTTACAATAACATGTCCCCCTCTACCGCCGTCGCCGCCATCAGGGCCGCCTTTAGCAGTAAATTTATCCCGGTGCAAATGCGACGAACCAGCCCCTCCGTGGCCTGAACGGCAACAGATCTTCACATAATCAACAAAATTTGAACCTTGAGACATTTTTTATTTCGGATTTACGATTTCGGATTTATATTTTATTTCTGAATTTTACTCCTCACTTTCCCAATCCCCAGGAAAAATCCGAAATCGAACATTCGAAATCCGAAACTTTAATATTTACTTATAATAGCAACTATGGCACCAAAAATTTCGTCGACCGAACCTATGCCATTGATACTTTTAAACTTATTCTGATTTTGATAAAAACCAGCAACAGGTGCAGTTTTATCATTGTATTCTTTAATACGTTTACGGATAACTTCAGGGTTAGCATCATCGGGCCTGCCCGAATCCTTGCCGCGAAGTAATAAACGCTGCTCAAGCTCTGTATCATTAACTTCAAGCGCTATCATGCCTAATATTGGTGCATTTTTGCTTTCAAGTAAATTATCCAAAGCTTCAGCCTGTGCAACAGTGCGTGGGAAACCGTCGAAAATAAAACCTTTGGCCTCCTTATTGGCATCAAGCTTATGGCTTATCATGCCTATTACAACAGCATCAGGAACCAGTTTACCATCATCCATCAGCTTTTTTGCTTCCAGGCCAAGTTCTGTTCCCTGCGAAATTTCACTCCGCAACAAATCACCGGTTGAAAGATGGATCAATCCGTATTTTTCAATAAGCTTTTGTGATTGCGTCCCTTTCCCTGCCCCGGGTGGACCAAACAATACCAGGTTTAGCATGCTTCTATTAAATTAAAAGCCTTTCAGTACTACACAGAAAGGCTTAAACGTTTGTGCACTTGAAGGGAGTCGAACCCCTAACCTCCTGATCCGTAGTCAGGTGCTCTATCCAATTGAGCTACAAGTGCTTTTTTTAACGGACTGCAAAAATAGGATTTCTTTTCATTCCGTTATAATATTTTTGAAAATTACTTTACAGCCTCTGCAATTGCAGCAAAATCGGGCAGGTCAGTAGCTACCTCAAGTACCTCTGCATAAACAATATTTTGCTCCTCATCTATCACAAACGCGGCACGCTTTGAAACACCATTTAAACCAAGTACAAAGTGCTCATAGATAGCGCCATAAGCAGTTGATATTTCCTTATTAAAATCGGAAAGCAGATCAAACTGGTAATTGTTTTCTTCCTTAAACTTAGCCAGGGTAAACGGTGAATCTACAGAGATACCTAATATAGTAGCATTTAAGCCGTCGTAATAACCAAAATTATCGCGCATGGTGCACAATTGGGTAGTACAAACACCGGTGAAAGCAAAAGGGAAAAAGTGCAACACTACTTTTTTGCCTTTAAAATCGGCTAATGATACCTCTTTTATTGAAGATGATACCAACGTAAACTGCGGGGCGGGTTGACCAGGTTGTAATGACATAGGATAGATAGTTTTTTCTGCAAATGAAACATAATTAAGGCAAAATACAATAAGCGGGCTTTTTATTTTACAATATAGTGGTAATGATATGGTATTAAGTACAAAAGCGGCACTATAAAACCTATGAATAAGTTTAGGGAGTGACTGAGAGATAAAGGTGTAACCATAAAAGCAATGGCCAGGTGCGATTCCTTCCTTGGGGAAGGGAAGGTAGGGGTTGCCCGAACCGCTAATCGCCCTCAAAATGTTAGCGCAAATGCCCCTCCTTACACCCTTCCAGTGAAAGGGAATCACACAACCTCTGCTTTTTGTGTTTATAAACACTCTCACCATCTTTAAAGTTATCTTTACGCAATGAAAGCCATCGTAATAACCCAGCCTGGGGTCCCCGAAGTTTTACAGCTAACAGAAAGGCCAATACCGGCTTATTCATTAAAAGAGGTATTGGTAAAGGTGCACGTCGCCGGGGTTAACAGGCCGGATATTTACCAGCGTAAGGGAAACTACCCACCACCACAGGGAGCGCCACAAGATATCCCCGGCCTCGAAATTGCAGGCATCATTGAAGAGGTTGGCTCAGAAGTCACCCGGTGGAAGGTTGGCGATAAAGTTTGCGCATTGGTAGCTGGTGGTGGTTATGCCGAATATTGCAATGTACCTGAAGGTCAATGCCTGCCGATTCCGGGTAACCTAACTTTTGAAGAAGCGGCTGCATTACCCGAAACCTTTTTCACCGTTTGGAGTAATGTGTTTGACAGGGGCCAATTAAAGAATAGTGAAACGCTGCTGGTTCATGGCGGATCGAGCGGGATAGGGGTCGCCGCCATCCAAATGGCAACGGCTTTGGGGCACAAAGTATATGTTACCGCAGGAACCAACGAAAAGTGTAGCTTTTGCGAAGAATTGGGTGCTGAACAAGCTATCAACTATAAGACGAAAAACTTTGCTGAGGTAATTAGACAAATAACAAACGGCAAAGGTGTTGATGTAATATTAGATATGATTGGCGGTGATTATACCACGGGCAATCTTAAATCATTAGCTGATGAGGGGCGTCTGGTGCTTATTAATACTATGAATGGTAAAGATGTACAAGTTGATCTTTCTGTTGTGATGCGCAAGCGATTAACAATTACAGGTTCTATGCTTCGTTCAAGAGAAATTGAATTTAAGGCAGCTATCGCGCAGCATCTCGAAAAAATAATATGGCCGCTAATTGCATTCGGCAAAATAAAGCCTGTTATTTATAAAGCGTTTCCTGCAAGTGAAGCCCCGGAAGCGCATAAGCTGATGGAAAGCAGTGAACATATCGGGAAGATTATTATTACCTTTTAACCAACTGCAAGTGGGTTGCTAATGTACTTTATAAAATGTCAATTCCTTATCCTGCGCAAAATGATGCCCGAAATTATTTAGTTTTTCTTTACTGGTAGCGCTTTGAATAAATGTGAGCATCAAGTTACTTACCAGTTGAAGGTTACGTCCGGGTGTAAGGTATGTTCCTAAAAAGTGGGTCAACATGCTTGGCATTAAATATAAGGCATCCGAAAAACTGAAATGCCCCGTTTGATTTACCTTGACAAGGTAGCTGGTTTTCTCCGAAGTATTTAACGCGTCAAAGTAAACCAAAAGCGATTTGGTACTGTCGGCTTTCCATTTAACCGGGTCGCGCCCTTTTTTTCGCAATTCATCATCTGTATAATTGGGCCGCTCACGTACTATCAAAGTGGGCGCAGTTAATTTCATCCCTGCGATGTTACTAAAATCGCCTCCATCAAGGTTTATTGAATATTTAACCCGTTTGTCCTTAATTGGCATTTCGATAGCCAGGTTCCCACCATAAGAATGACCGGATGCTCCAATATTGTTAAAATCGGCATTTTTGTAAAACAATTTGCCAATGGCCGATAAAGGTCTTTCCACTTCGTCTATCACAAACTGAATGTCGCGCACGCATTGCATACTCAATGACGCATTAGTAGTATCTGGGTACATGCTATTATCAATTGCCTTCCCATTTGGAAGAATGGTGGCTCCCTCATACAAATGGTCTATTTCAAGTACTATAATGCCATTGCTGGCAAGTGCTTCACAAATACTGGTGTAAAATATTCTTGTAGTACCAAACCCAGGCGAAAAAAACAAAACGGGAAACTTACCCTGGTTTAAAATAGCGGCATTTTTATAGCTGTTGGTTTTTAGTGTGTAAAAAGATTTGAGTATCGTACTGTCAATATCATAGTAATGATTCTTTAAAAAATAGTCGACAAGTCTTTTATCTGGTGCATAATCCATTTTTATACCCTTTGTTCTGGCAGAGCAAGGGTACCACGCTTGTACAATTACATCCCATTTGCTATGCTGAAGGGTATCTGTGCGTTTGGGGTCTTTCATATAAAACACCTTTGTACCTACAACAAATGGTCCGGCAGGATGAGGCAATTTACCTACAGGGGTATTTATTGTTTGAGCATGTACATTTTGCCATGTACTTAT
>JABDFZ010000109.1 GCA_013286325.1 Bacteroidota bacterium
TACCTGCTTGCGTAAAGTCGTGCCCCTTTTTATCGGGACTGAAAGATTTTAAAACAAGCGCCTTGCCCGTCCACAAATTATCCGAAGATGCTAAATTATACTCAAAGCCAAAATTGCTGTTGTATTTGGGTTCGGTGGATACTGTAGTTGTTGTAGCGGGGTAACTAAATGATTCTTTATTTACAAACAGGAAACCAATGTTGGATCGGGCGAAGACCTTCCGCTGTAAAGCTATTACAGTAAAGTTTTGTGCCGGGATACCCGTTGCATCGTTGTTGTTGGTTTGCATATCCATAACACCAATGCGCCAGTCTTTATCCAGCTTGCCGCTTAATCTTGCTCCTCCTATTATATCTGACGTTAAGCCTATCCTTCTGGAAAAAAACGGACGGATAGAAGCATAACCGAAATTACTGAACTGATCACCGTTCTCTAAAAAGAACTGCCGGGTTTCCGGGTAAAAAAGCTCATACCTGCTTAGATTGGTTACCTGCTTATCCGCATCCACCTGCGAAAAATCAGGATTTACAGTCAAATCGAGGTTCATTGCCGATGAAATAGCAATTTTTGCATCCCCTCCCACCTCAAAGTGGCCTGTTACATTTTTATGATCTATATAATCTTTACTTACGCCTCCTAAAATATAAGGGATAATGGAAATGTTCGGCCCTGGGTCTGGCGGCGGATTATCCCATACCAATGTACCTGTATAAGCAAGCGATGCAGTAGGGAACTGCCGGGGCACTGGGGTCCAGCTCGATTTTTCGGTTGTTTTAAGATCGTTACGGCTAAAGTTTATTCCCCATTCCGAAATTCCGCGTTTATAGCGGATAGATTTAAATGGAATTGCCGCTTCGAAAATATACTTATCAGGATAATCCTTTACTGCAGAAACCCATTTATTTGTCCAGCTTAGGTCTACCTTTCCACCTTCATACATGGTACCATCCCATTCAGCTCCTACTGCATTTGACCCAAATGTAAACCCATTCGTCTGGTCGTTATAGGTGTCCATAAAGAAAATGAAATTGTCATTTTTCTGAAATGCAAAGTCGCGTTTTAACGACTCCACCATGCTTTGGCCAGGCATGGCTTTATAGCAAACAGCCAGTAAATATATATTCTTATCATCATAAGCCATGCGCACTTCTGTCAGCACCTTTGCAAAGCTGGTATCCATTGGCAAAACCATGCGGAAGTTTTTGGCAACTTCAGCATCCTGCCAGGCGGGTTCATCCATAATGCCGTCAATTTTAACCGGGGATGTTAAACGGTGAATATGGTATTGAAATTTGCTGTTTTTCTTTTGGGCATATACCACAATATTAAAAATGCAGCATATTAGTGTCAATTTAAATTTCAATCACAGAAGGCTTAAATTTTGTTAACTCAAATCAATAATAGTCAATAATGGTTGCTTTTTCGAGATTCCTTATCGTTTTAAGCCCAAAAAAATAAAATCCGGGGCTTAAACGACCTTAAAAAACCTAATTTTGTTAGTAAATACCCCATTGTTAACAATTCTTGGGCTTTTTTATCAATTTTCGAGAAAAAAGTTGTTAAATTTTTGTTAAAAATTAGACTACTAACTTTATAGTTATTATATTTGTATAATTATTATTTTCGTCCTAACCAATTAGTTCTTTATGACAAATAATGAGGTCAGTTACTAAAAAAGAGTGAGCGCCCGCTTCCTCTTTTTTTTTGTTTTATGGGGATCCCAGTTCCCTGTTTATCACATCAAGCAAATAACCTTTCAAATCCGAGCTGTATTCCCAAAACATTACCCCACCCAAATTTTTCTTTTTAACGTATTTACATTTTTTCTTTACCGACCATTCATCCTCATAAGTTATAAACTCACGGGTTGTTGCGTTGTATAGGTATGGGGCTTTTGCATGCTTATCACGGTATGCGGTATATTCGGGTATTTTTAAAATACTATCCTTTATCGCGGTAAACCCCCTTCCCCTCGTAGTAGTTTCAACCGAGTCGCCTAAACCTTTTGCACCGGGCACCAGTACAGATGTTTTTCCATAGAAAGCTATACCCATTACCAATTTATTAGCTGGCACACCGGCTTCCATAAACAGCGATACAGCCTTATCAGCATTATCTTTCGATTTATATTTTTTTGATGAGTATAGATTGGTATGATGTGATGCTATCTTCCCGCCCGAATAATCATAGGTCATCAGGTTGATATAATCGAGGTATTGCTGGGCATTGCCCATATCGGTATGCTCAACAAATGTTTTAAAAGCGCCGACAGCAGTAGTAACCAGGTAGGTTTTACCGGTTACCTTTTGTAATTCATCAAGTTGTTTGCGCAGTTCTTTAAACAATAAAGTGTAGTCGTCTTTATCTTCGGGTCTATAGATGTTGCCTTTTAATCCCTTCAAGCCAGGGTATTCCCAATCTATATCTATTCCATCCAGCTCAAAATTTTTAACAATGGCCACAGCGCTTTCAACAAACCTTTGTCTTGATGTATCGGTCAATACAGCATCCGAGAATTTATCGCTCCAAGTCCACCCTCCTATTGATATCAATATTTTAAGGGCCGGGTTTTGCTTTTTCAGCAGGTTTAAATTCCTGAAATTGATGGTATCAGTAGCCTCTTTATGAAGCCATGCCCTGTTACTTTTTATATCAACAAAAGCATAATTGATATGTGTAAGTTTTTTAGCGGCAATTACATCGGTATTAACAAGGCCCCTAAATCCCCCAACATAGCCAATTACCACCGGCTTTTGCTGCGCTTTTAAGGCAGAAAGTGGCAGAAGCGCAATAAAGGCCGCCAATAGAATAAACGTATTTAGCCTTTTTGCATTTTTATTCATAGGTGATTAGTATATGGTGCCTATATTTTGAGCCTGAGCCTCCTTTTTTCCAGAAACCCGGTAATAAAGATCACAATAAATGATATGGCAAACGAACGGATAATGCCGCCTGCGCCTTCATCTAAAAATTGTGGATACCTGAAATGTATGATGTAAAAAATGGCAACCATAAAATAAGGGATCAGGTAACAGGTTAAGGTGCTTGTACCGGCTGGTTTTATTATTTTAAACCAATCTTGCTTGCCTTTAACATCAACCAGCCATATCAATAACTCAAACACTAAAATACCAATACCTGTACATAAAAACACCCACGATGGTGTGGAATGTATTTTTGAAATACCCTGTGTAAACGGACGTACAAAAAAACCAAGGCCAATTAATGCAACACCTGCAATTGTAAATGCGGGCCATACCCATTTATAACTGCCTTTGGCAATAAGTTTATCATATAAAAGCGAAACAACCACACCAAACATCATTAAGCCTGCTGATGCGCCATCCTTAACAATCCATATCCTGAAGTCGAAAAACTTGCCATGTACGCCAATATTAATTGCAACCAGCAGAATAAGCGCAATAACCAGGGCCGTAAAGTTTCCTTTAAATATCAGGTAAACACCTGCACAAACCAGGTAAGCCCAGCCTATAATTCCTAATATACCCCACCATGATGGACTTAATCCTCTTGGGGCACCTGGTTCTCCGCCCTTATATATACAGGCAAGTACAATAAGGATAACCACACCCAAACCCATTAAAGCATATTTTTTTGTTTTTGCAAGAGTTTCGGGATAATCGAGCCAGATTAAAAAGAAGCTCAATGTTAACAGTACCTCCCAATAGCCAAGCGGCAGCCATGCATCCTTGCTGTATTCTTCCATATTAACATGAAAAAAGCCCATTACTATCAGCGCAAACGACCTTAAAAGAATGTACCCGGCAATTGATGTAAACGAATTGCCTTTGCTGATGCGCCTTCCAATAGCCAGCGGGATTGACAACCCTGCAATAAATAAAAATATAGGGAAAATAGTATCAGCAAAATGCATGCTGTCTTCATTTGCTTTAACATGATCTATCCATTTCGGCACATGTCTCACTCCGCTCAAATCATTTACAAAAATCATAAAAAACATATTGATGGCCCTAAACACATCAATTGATAAGAGGCGCTTTGTTTGAAGCATTGCAAAAAGAATTTAAATAAGGTTAATTGAATAATAATTAAATATAGCAGGTATATTTGATTTTACAAGTAACATTTTTGATGTTTTAACAGAAGCAGCACATCTTTTTAAAAAAATTTAAAAAGATTATTTACCCCAACACTTCCTCCAATACCTCGTGAGATCGGATACTGCCAAAGCCTTCAATATGTAATGCATAATAATCCAGCAACTTCCTGATCAGGTAACGGCGATCATCATTAGATAGCTTAATTTGTACTATGTTTTCAAAACTACAGGTTAGTAAAGTCGCAAAGTTTTGCGTGTGCGGTGGCGAAAGGTATAGAACGCTATCGGGTTTGTAACGGCAAAATACGCCATTCTTCATATCAAAATAATCTGCTTCAACAGCAAGATTGCTGTCCGGATAAAATCCAAGGTAGCGGGTAAGTTGTATTAAAAATAACAAATGAAAATTGGCAAGATTATCTGTTTGGTGATCGAGCCATTCAATGGCGCTGAATACAAACCCGAATAAATTCTCATCTTCTGATTGTTGCCTGATAGCTTTATACAGCACCTCATTCAAAAATATAGCAATCCCGCTTTTTATAACGTCGTATGGGATGGATTGCAGTTGCGGTGAGTTTTTAAGTTCTTTTATCCGCTGTACATTGCCCGTGTTTTTATGATAAACCACCATATCCAACAAGTGAAGCGGTTGCAGCATGTTACGGCCTATTTTGGCTTTAGGCTTTTTTGCCCCATTAACAATGTACGACTGCAGGCCGAAATTTTCCGTAAAAACCTGTACAACAACACTGCTTTCGCCATAGTCGGTTGTTTTAAATACTATGCCACGGGTTTTATGCAGCATGGCTAAAAAGCATTAACAGCTTTGGTATAAAAATGATCAGTCCGGTTGCCAGTGCAAAAATGGCAGCAATTACAACGGCACCTGCGCTCATATCCTTTATGCGCCCTGCTTTTTCATTGTATCCAGGGGACACGAGGTCTACAAGGGTTTCAATCATGGTATTAAATATCTCGGTAACCAATACTATCGTAATACAAAGCATTACCCATTGCCATTCGCTTGTCGAGATCTTTAAGCAGTAACCCAATATTACAACCAGTACGGTGGCCACCAGGTGGATCCTGAAATTAAGCTGGCTTGTAGTAGCATAAGCCACCCCCTTAAATGCATAACCAAAACTGCGGATTAGTTTTTTCATATAGTTTAACAAATTACCGTTTATAACTTGATATTTACAAAACATTGCCATAATCAAATGGCATGATTGATCTATTTTCGTAGTTTTGCCCCCCTGAATATCACCACTATAAATGATTTGGAAAAAGCTTGCTGATCTTATATTAAAAAACAGGTTGCTTGTATTAGGCCTGGTTGTTCTATCAAGCCTTTTTATGGGTTACCATGCCAGTAAAGTGCGGATAACTTTTAATGGCGGAAAGGTGCTGCCCGTAACCGATTCTGCATACATCAGGTATATGCAGTTTAAAAAGTTGTTCGGGCAGGATGCCAATACCATGGTGATCGGCTTTAAATCATCAAAAATATTTGACAAGGATGTTTATAACGATTGGTATCATATAGCCGATGATATTAAAAAGATAAAAGGCATTAATGGCCTTATCTCAATAGCTAATGTTTATAATGTTGAAAAGGATACTGCACAACACAAGTACGTTTTAAAACCTTTAACTACAAGTTTACTCACCAGCCAAAAAGATGCTGATAGTATAAAACAACAGTTACTTTCCCTTCCTTTTTATAAAGGGCTTGTTTTAAGTAACGATGGCCAGTCAACCTTAATGGCTATTAATTTTGATGGTAAAATAATAAACACCCCAAAACGCGTACCCATTTTAAATGCTATACTAAAAGACGGTAAACAATTTGAGCAAAAGCATCATATACAAGTTCACTATTCAGGCCTGCCACTGATCCGCACTGTAGCCGGGGACCTGATAAAAAACGAGTTTGTGCTGTTCCTGGGGTTGTCGCTGGTTATAACTATTACTATCCTTTTACTCATCTTCCGTTCGTTATATGCTGTATTTTTTCCTGTAGTGGTAGTGCTGCTTGGTGTTACGTTCAGCATGGGAATACTGGTGCTTATGCATTATGAAATTACCATATTAACGGGTATAATGCCATCGTTAGTTGTAATTATAGGCATACCCAACAGTGTATTTATCTTAAATAAGTATTATTACGAATACGGTATCTGGGGCGATAAAATGCAGGCCTTACATACAACTATCGAAAAGGTAGGTATAACTACATTTATTGCAAACGTTACTACTGCCATAGGTTTTGGCGTACTATGTTTTACCAACAGCGAACTGCTTACCCAATTCGGTTTTGTTGCATCAACAAGCATAATGGTGACTTTTGCTCTAAGCTTGATATTGATTCCCTTAATATTTAGCTTCCTGCCAAACCCTAAAGCAAGACAAAGCGCCATAAAAGACCGCAGGCTGATACAAGGTTTCCTTAAAAATCTCGACCATATAGTACACAATTACCGGAAGGCAATTTATACAGTAACTATAATACTTGTTATAATATGTATCTATGGTATTACCAGAATAAATGTTAACAGCTATGTAGTTGATGACCTGCCAAAAAGCAACAATACATTGGCCGATCTGAGGTTTTTTGAAGCAAACTTTAAGGGTGTTTTACCATTGGAAGTAAGTATTGATACTAAACGCAAAAATGGCGTAATGAACAGCGCCGTTATTCAAAAGGTTGAAAAGCTTGAAAAACTAATATCCTCCAGACCGGAATTTAGCCGTTCGCTATCATTAACCCAGGGGTTGAAGTTTTTAACACAATCATTTTATGGAGGTAGCCCGGCTTACTACCGTTTACCAAGCGGAATGGAGCAAGGTTTTATTTTAGGTTATGCAGGTAACTCGGGCAAAAGCACAGACATGCTGCGCAGTTACCTCGACAGCACAAGGCGATTTACCCGGGTCACTTTCGAAATGATAGATGTTGGTTCGAGCAAAATGAACGTGATATTAACTGATCTGCAACCCCGGATAGATTCCATATTTAATCCTAAAAAATATCATGTTGAGCTTACAGGGTCGAGCATTATATTTATAAAAGGCGCCAATTATATGGTTAAAAACCTTTACGAGAGCCTTGCCTGGGCAATATTCCTGATAGCCGGGGTAATGTGGATCTTGTTCAGGGGAATAAAAATGATAGCCATTTCCTTATTGCCTAACCTTATACCGCTGGTTATCACGGCTGGCATAATGGGCTTTTTTGGCATCCCTCTTAAACCATCGTCCATATTGATTTTCAGTATTGCAATGGGGATATCGTCCGATCAAACCATTTACTTTATTACCCGGTACAGGCAGGAATTGAAAAGTACTAAAAAAAGTATATCAACCATTGTATCCGATACCATCAGAGAAACAGGTATCAGCATGATCTATATTGCAACTATCCTGTTCTTTGGCTTCGGTATATTTGCTGCGTCAACCTTTGGTGGTACCCAGGCACTGGGCATATTGCTTTCAGTTACGTTATTAGTATCCATGATCAGTAATCTAACTTTACTTCCCGCGTTTTTGCTCAGTATGGAGAAAAGAACGTTGAAGAAAAAAGTTGATTGAGCTTAATAAATTCCCAAATTGCTAACTTAATTTCAATTAAAATGGACTTAAAACTCAATAATAAAGTTGCCGTAGTATTAGCCGCCAGTAAAGGCTTGGGTAAAGCCATTGCTTCTTCATTATCTGCCGAAGGCGCAAGGGTTATAATTGGTTCAAGAGATGAAGTGGAACTTAATAAAACAGCCAACGAGATAAGCCAGCTTACAGGTAATGAAGTAGTTGCCGTACCTGTTGATATGGCTAACGGAGATTCGATAAAATCATTTATCCATAAGGCTGCAGATAAGTTTGGCCACATAGATATTTTACTAAATAACGCCGGCGGGCCCCCATTTAATAAGTTTGAAAATTTTGATGACGAAGCCTGGCTAAAAGCTTTTGAGCTTAACCTGCTTAGCTTTGCACGTACCAGCAGGCTGGTATTACCGTATATGCAAAAAACCGGTAGCGGCCGTATTATTAATATTATAAGCGGATCGGTTAAAGCAGTATTGGCAAACTCTGTGCTGTCAACCAGTATGCGGATGGGTGTCGTGGGTATGGCTAAATTAATGGCCGATGAATTTGGGCCTTATAACATAACTGTAAACAACGTTGCTCCTGGTATGATCCTTACTGACCGATTGAAGCACACCATTCCGCAAGGTGTTGACCCAAAACAGGCATTACAGGAAAAAGCAAAGAATATCCCTTTAGGACGAATAGGCAAGCCCGAAGAACTTGCTGCCCTGGTTACCTTCCTTGCTTCTGAACAGGCAGCCTATATCAGTGGTACTACTATACAAGTTGATGGCGGAGCTAACAGGAGCATATTTTAATAAGGCAGGTTTCAATAATATTTAATCCCCCAATATACATGGTTAATAATAAGTTGGCCCTGCTTTATCCTGATAGATATTATTGAATTTCAATATATTAATGATTTGTTAACATGTAAAACACTTTTACATAATAAAGGTTGTGACTGTAAGCATCAACCCTATTATTATGCAAAAACTTTACATTTTATCTGTTAGGAAAATTAAACCTGGCATAATTAAAACCTTAAGAAACATAAAAGCGATAAAGATTTTGTGTTTCCTTATCTTAACCTCGGCAAGCGTTTTAGCTCAAAAAGTTACCCCTATTGATACCATTAAGCCCGGTAAAGGCGATCCTAAGGTACAACTCAAACAAATAAAGGCTGCTAAAGTGCAGCAACTGTCCGACTCAACCGGTGGTCAGCCTAAAAAAAATCCTTTCATTGATACCACCTTCAGGAATAAATACGGAGACCTTTTAAATGACGACATAAAATACAATAAAAAGTATCCGATGTGGAAACCTGCGGTTGAGGTTTTAGGAATAGACGTATTTACCAATGGTTTAGACAGGGCCCTTGGCGAAGATTTTTCGCATGTAGGCCCTGCATCATGGAAATATAACATTAACAAAGGCTGGGAATGGGATTCGGACAGGTTTGGGATAAATTTTATAGGCCATCCATACACAGGCTCAATGTACTTTAATGCTGCGCGTTCGCAGGGTTATAATTACCTGCAGTCAATTCCTTTTGCCATTGGCGGCAGCTTAATGTGGGAGTATTTTGGTGAAACTACCCGCCCGTCCTATAATGACGTAATTAATACGCCCGTAAACGGAGCATTTTTAGGCGAAATATTTTACCGGCTTAGCTCAAACATCCTTGACGATCGTACCAGAGGGGCAAACCGGGTTTTTCGCGAAATTACTGCCGGTCTCATTGATCCTGTGCGAGGCCTTAACCGCTTATTACAGGGGAAATCTTTCCGGCACACTACAACAGAGGTTTACCAGAAAGAACCACTCAATGTTACCTTGTTTGCAGGGGTACACAAAATAAATGATGCTAACAGTACCGTTTTTGGTACCGGGCCAACTGAAATATTATTCAATATTCAGCTGGATTATGGTAATCCCTTCGAAGATATTTACCGCAAACCATTTGATTTTTTCAGGCTCCGTACCGAGTTTAGCTTTGGCTCGGGCAGAAAGCTGCTTGATAATTTAACCGGCTACGGAATTCTATTTGGCGACAATACTAATATTGGTAAACTATCTGTAATGTATGGCGCATTTCAGTATGATGACTATTGGGATAATAAAACCTTTGAGTTAGGCGCAATAGGCTTAGGTGGCGGTGTATTCACTAAATACCCAATCAGCAAAAATATAAACTTGTATACCAATGCGCATTTTGCACTGGTGCCATTAGCCGGTAATAGTACAAGGTTTGGCCCTGACACTTCGCAGGTGAGAGATTATACTTATAACAACGGGCTCGAAACTAAATTTGAAAGCACCATCAATTTTGGCAAATATGCAAGCGCATCATTTGTTTACTATTATTTTTTCCTCCACACATATGTTGGTGCCAAGGGTAATAACAACGTAAGCATCCTTAAGCCGCGTGTTACCGTACAGTTATTTGATAATATAAGTTTAGGCTTTGAACATTTTATATATTATGATGACCGTTATCTGAAAGGATTGCCAGGTATCTATTCCGTTAGAACGGAACAAAAAATATTCATCTCGTGGTTTCTCGAAGACCAGCAGCGCAAGGGAAGATATAATTAAGCAGGATCTTGAAAAAGGACTCAAGAAAGCAAAAGTCAAATCGCTTTCTTGAGCCCTGTTAATTTTTTTAAAGCAATTTCGGGTTCAGTTCCGAATCAATCAAATCGCCGATCGGTACCCCCATCAGCCACTTTTCATGATCGTTCTTTTGCCATTCATTTTTATAAGGTGTAACGCGGGCGCCGTCAGCTATATAAATAATGGTCATTACTTCGCGCCGTTTATCAGAGTTATTTCCATTTGCATGGTGCATGGTAAACCCCCGGTGCCAGGTAGCATCTCCGGCATTCATAGTCTTCGCACGGCTTATCGGGAACTTGTGTTCCTTCACATAATCATCATAAGCAGATTCCGATTCATCCGATATCTCGAAATTAAATACTGAACCTTCGATATATGATCCTGATGCAAAGGTGAGCATACCCATATCCACATCAATATCAACCAGCGGCATCCACATGGTTATGGTATTATTTGTATCAATAGGCCAATAGTATTGATCCTGATGCCAGGGGGTTGGGCCACCGCCAGGTTCTTTAAATAAAGCCTGGTCATGGTAAAGTCTTACATTTTCAACTCCCATTAAGTCTGCAGCCATTTTTGCCATGCGTTTTGCGAGCACAAATTTTCTGGCTTCAGCATCGCACTGCCACAAATTCATTATTTGTAAAAACGCTTTACCATAGGTATCCCTGTCCTGTAGTTTACGCTTTTCGGTATTGTAGCGGTCGGCAGCGCCAACAATAACGGGACGATAGGCAGCTATCTCGTCGGCAGATAATACCCCTTTAACTAATGTATGACCTTTTTCCTGAAACTCACTGATATTATCAGCAGGCAATTTTTTAAAATCATCCAGCTTTGGCAGGTTTGCAATCTCTGTGCTCATAGTTGTCTTGGTTATACCCAAAGTAAATTATACTTTTTCCGAAAAAAAATGAATTAAATGGTATAATTATGGATTATTTTATCCTTACTTTTGCATTATATTAAGTTAAATATTAATATACACCATGATAAAGGCTTCATACGAGATCCTTCAACCTGCGAGTGGCCAGTCGTTTTTGTTTCGTAAATTCGACAGCTTTGCATTTGATGCCCCTTATCATTTCCATCCAGAATACGAGCTTACCTATATTTTAAACGGCAACGGCAAACGCTATGTAGGCAGCCACATGGAGGATTTTATCACCGGCGACCTCGTGCTTATTGGCCCAAACCTGCCTCATTGCTGGAAGCTCGAACCTTCAAAAGAGAACCAGGCAGAAGCCAGCGCTATTGTTATACAGTTTGATGGCGCTTTTTTGGGTGACGATTTTTTTAATAAGAATGAACTGCAACAAATAAAAAGACTCTTTCAAAAAAGTGGTGGCGGGATAAGTTTTAATGGCGAGACCCAAAAAATCGTTAATCAAAACTTGTTGGATCTTAGCAGGGAAGAAAATAATTTCAGAAGGATGATTGGCCTGTTGGAAGCTTTGCAGC
>JABDFZ010000110.1 GCA_013286325.1 Bacteroidota bacterium
CCTGGTTCAGCAATTTTATAACGAACGTCGTAAATCGGTAATAGAAGCGCAGCCCAACGCAGCGCATTATGCCCTGGCAAAACTGGAAGAGCAGTACGAAGTAACCATCATCACCCAAAACATCGATGACCTGCACGAAAGGGGAGGTTCAACCAATGTGGTACATCTGCATGGCATCATCACCCGCTCACAATCAAGCAAAAACGCCGGTCTTACTTACCCAATAAATGGCTGGGAAATAAAGATGGGTGAGCTATGCGAGCTTGGCTCACAATTGCGCGCCCACGTAGTTTGGTTCGGCGAAGATGTGCCGATGATTGAAAAGGCTGCCCTCACTTGCCAGGCTGCTGATATTTTTATTCTGGTTGGTTCTTCACTGGCAGTATATCCTGCAGCAGGATTAGTAAACTTTGTGCCGGGAAATGTTACCAAATACATTGTCGATCCTAAAATTCCTTACATGAGCCAGGATAGTTCATTTATAAAAATAGAAGAAAAAGCAACAGTAGGAGTACCTTCATTGGTTTCTGAGTTGATAGATCAATTAATCACTAATTCACCAACTCACTAAATCACCAATTGAAAAAGTGCATCTTCAACTGGAGCGGTGGCAAAGACAGTTCGCTCGCCCTATACTACTGCCTGCAAAACCCAGAGCTTGATATTAAATATTTGGTAACTACGGTTAATGACGCTGTAGACAGGATTTCAATGCATGGCGTTCGCACCGAACTGCTAATTAAACAAGCGGAAAGTATTGGTATTCCATTAAACCAGATCCGCCTGCCTGAAATGCCAGACATGACAACCTACGATAACATCATGCGAAAGCATTTGGAGCATTTCAAAAATGAAGGCATCACCCATTCCATTTTCGGAGATATATTTTTGGAGGATCTCAAAAACTACCGTGATGCACGGCTTGCTGAAGCAGGCCTTACCGGAATTTACCCGCTCTGGAAACGTGACACAAATGAGCTGATAAACGAGTTTTTGTCACTCGGTTTTGATACGGTTATAGCCTGCACCCAGGAACGTTTGGAGCGAATAGTTGGGAAGGAGATAAGTCATGAGTTGATTTTATCTTTACCGGATGATGTAGACGTTTGCGGTGAAAACGGGGAGTTCCACACATTCGCTTTTAAAGGCCCGATCTTTAAAAAAGAGATTAAATACAAAACAGGAGAGAAGGTTTTTAAAGAGTATAAGGCTCCTCAAAATACCAATGATACCTGCATTACTGATACTACAAAAAAACTTTCCGGATTTTGGTATTGTGACCTTATTCCGGCCTGACCTCTCAATTATTTGGCGTTTTTATAACGCAGAATATTATTTGGCGGCATCTAAAATAAAGGTATAAAATATTAATAATCAGTTATTTGTAAGCTAGTTATAAAAAATAGACTTGAAGCTCACTACCCTGATTAGCTGTATTTTACCCCTTATTTGCCAAATAAAATTTTGATTGCGTATATCTGTATTTATAAGATGTTATTTTTCAATAACTTACAAATACTTAAGTAAACTAATAGTTGTACCGATCGTACGAATCCTTAAAATCTTTCCGCATCTCAGTAAACCGGGAAGACACGTTCTTTAAAAACTCTTCATCCATCAATTCAAAAACACTGTTCACACCATCAAGCAGATCAGCATCGGCAATTTTATAACTCTGTTCCAGGTTCCCCTGTTCTATCTTCACAATAAACTTATGATTCATATTCAGGATAGATATTTTAAATTCTGGATGGGGTAATTCGGCGATAATTCTCATGTGCTTTTTTCTTTAATCTCATTTGTCAAATTGACAAGATAAGCATGACAAAATTGGGTAATGTTAAATAAAAAATTAAATATGAGATTCATTTGAGTTAGTTTTAATGTATCCGGCTTATTTTTGTACTATGGCTGAAGATTTAAACATAACAACATCAACTGATAAGGCTGAACAATATCAATCGCTAACCCCACAAATAGAAGCTTTGCTTATGGGAGAGACTGACCTGGTTGCAAACATGGCCAATGTATGCGCCGCTTTAAAAGAACAGTTTAAATGGTTTTGGGTAGGGTTTTATCTCGTAAAAGACGATGAGTTGG
This sequence comes from Bacteroidota bacterium, assembly GCA_013286325.1. Taxonomy (GTDB): domain Bacteria; phylum Bacteroidota; class Bacteroidia; order Sphingobacteriales; family Sphingobacteriaceae; genus Mucilaginibacter. The sequence continues at coordinate 2,101 of JABDFZ010000110.1, forward strand.
TTTTAGGGCCTTTTCAGGGCCCTGTAGCATGTACGAGGATTGGCTTAGGTAAGGGAGTTTGTGGTGCGGCATGGGAGCAGGAACAAACCTTGATTGTTCCTGATGTTGATGCTTTTCCGGGACATATTGCCTGCAGCTCTGCATCACGGTCAGAAATAGTTGTACCTGTATTTAACAGCGGCAAGGTTGTTGCAGTGCTGGATGTGGATAGCGAGGAATTGGATCAATTTGATGAAACCGACGCCTGGTATCTGCAACAGATTGTAGAACTGGTAAACTTTTAATGAGTAAAGTATTTTTAATTGCCGGGCTTGGTGCCGATACCCGCGTTTATAATAATATCGACCTTAATGAAGATGAAGTAATCAGCGTGGATTGGATTATTCCGCATGAAACAGACACTTTACAAACATACGCTCAAAAGCTTATATTTCAATATAATATAACTCCAAATTCAATCGTTATCGGCAACTCATTAGGAGGGATGATAGCGGTTGAAATTGCAAAGATCCTTCCATTAAAAAAGACCATCCTCATCTCAAGCATTAAAACAGTTGATGAAGCCCCGTGGTATTTTTCTTTGTTTCGCACATTGCCTGTTTACAAACTAATCCCCGGAAAGTTATTTACCTCGCTTGGCTTTTTAATCAAACCAATATTCGGTAAAATGAGTGCTGCGGATGCCTGGCTGTTTAATGATATGCTGAAAAATTCATCGCCGGCATTTGTTAAATGGGCAATGAAGGCTGTACTGGCATGGGATAACAAAACTATTCCTCCAAATGTCTTTATCCTTACCGGTGATAGTGATCACGTTTTTAATTATAAAAGAATTAAAGATGCTATAATTGTAAAAGGCGGCAGCCATATTATGGTGTTTGACAAAGCCAAAGAAATTAACAAAATACTGAAAAGAATCTTTAAAAAATGAAGTTGCCAGAGTCGTATTATCATAGCGCCGATGTGATTACATTAAGCAAAGACTTGATTGGCAAGTATTTATTTACCTGTATTGATAGTGTAACTACTGGTGGTTATATTGTTGAAACAGAAGCCTATAACGGTGTTATTGATAAAGCTTCGCATGCTTATGGAAACAGGCTTACCCCTCGTACTAAAACCATGTTTATGCATGGTGGAATAGTTTACATCTACCTATGCTATGGTATCCACGAAATGCTGAACATTGTAGTTTCAGGGGAGGGTGTACCGCATGCTATTTTAATCAGGGCAATAAACCCAACTGAAGGATTAGAGGCTATGCAAGTACGCCGCAACATGCCTCTTGTAAAACCCACTATTACTTCAGGTCCGGGCTCAGTAGCAAAAGCATTAGGCATATCGCGGAATATTAACGCAGTAAGTTTACAAAGTGATACGATATGGATAGAAGACAGGGACTTAACCTTCTTCGACGAAAGCATCGCTGCAGTGCCGAGGGTAGGTGTTGATTATGCAGGGGAGGATGCATTGTTGCCTTATCGTTTTTATATAAAAGGAAACCCATACGTAAGCAAACCCAATAAATAACAGGCTGCTTTCATCAGATTATTTCTTTAATCACTATAATTGCCTGATGAACTATCAAAATACTTTAGACTTCGCAATTCAGCTTGATAAGCAGGATCCATTAAAAGATTTCCGGTCAAAATTCCTTGTGCCGAAACACAATGGTAACGACGCTATCTATCTTTGCGGAAACTCTTTAGGACTGCAACCCATAACTGCTCAACAATATATTAACGACCAGTTTACCAACTGGAAGCATTTAGCTATTGAAGGTTTTTTTACAGGTAATGATCCCTGGCTAAGCTATCATAAAAAGCTCACCAACACGCTTTCGGGTATTGTTGGTGCAAAAAGTGAAGAGGTTACTATTATGAATTCACTTACAGTAAATCTTCATTTACTGATGGTAAGTTTCTATAGACCAACAAATAAACGATTTAAAATAATAATGGAAGGCGGAGCTTTCCCGTCTGATCAATATGCAATTGTAAGCCAGGTAAGGTTTCATGGCTACGATCCCAAAGAGACGATTATTGAAATATTTCCACGCGGGGGAGAGGATACTTTAAGAACTGAAGACATAATTGATACCATAAATCAACATGCAGACGAACTGGCTTTAGTGCTTTTTGGCGGTATTAATTATTATACCGGGCAGTACTTTAACTTAGAGGCTATAACCAAAGCAACACACGAAGCAGGAGCTTATGCAGGTTTCGACCTTGCCCATGCTGCGGGCAATGTGATTGTAAAACTGCATGATTGGGGTGTTGATTTTGCTTGCTGGTGTTCATACAAATACATGAACTCGGGACCTGGTGGGATCAGCGGGATTTTTGTACACGAGAAACATTTTACCGATACTACACTGAATCGCTTTGCTGGTTGGTGGGGGCATCGCGAAGACAAGCGTTTTTTAATGCCCCACGACTTTGAAGCCGAAAGAGGCGCTGCCGGCTGGCAGTTAAGCACAAGCCCTATCATGTTATTAGCCCTTCACAAGGCCGCTCTTGATATTTTTGAGCAGGCAGGAGGATTGGTGCCATTAAGAGAGAAAAGTGAGCTCCTAACGGGTTATTTGGAGTTTTTGATAAACGGGATAAATGAGGATAAGAATGATGAGCTTTTTAAGATCATCACTCCAAAAAACATAACCGATCGGGGTTGTCAGTTATCAATAGTTTGCAAGCAGAACGCAAAAGCAACATTTAATTACTTAACAGAAAATGGCATTATTGGCGATTGGCGTGAACCAAACGTGATTCGTTTAAGCCCAGTACCGCTTTATAACAGTTTTAAGCAAGTCTTTGAAGCTGCACGCATACTTGCTGATTCCGTTAGAGACTAGTGGCTGGAGATGAGAGATTAGTTTTCTTCAGCGTAAAAAACGCATACTCAAGTCGAATAGTAATTTATTAACCATTTATAACTAATCTCTGGTCTCTAATTACTAATCAACTAACAACACCATGCTCAAAATAGCCTACGATCCGATATATGCTCATCCACTTCCTGAAGGCCACCGCTTTCCGATGCTTAAGTATGAGCTTATCCCGGCACAGCTGTTACACGAAGGATTGATCACCCATGAGAATTTATTTTCACCCGGGATACCTGAAGAAGAAGTAATCTTGTGGACGCATGATAAAATCTACTGGGAGCAATTGCGCGACTTAACCTTGCCACCGCGCGAACAAAGGCGTACAGGTTTTCCGTTATCAGCCAAATTAGTTGAGCGCGAAATACGTATTGCAAAGGGCACAATTGATGGCTGTCACTTCGCAAAAGAACACGGTGTTGCCTTTAATGTTGCTGGCGGAACACATCATGCAGGTACCAATTGGAGCGAAGGGTTTTGTTTATTGAATGATCAGGCAATAGCAGCTAATTATTTGTTAAATAATAAATTAGCCTCCTCTATCTTAATAATTGATTTAGATGTACACCAGGGAAATGGCACCTCCCAGATATTTGAAAACAACTCAAATGTGTTTACCTTTTCCATGCATGGCGCAAATAATTTCCCGTTTCGGAAAGAAAGATCAGATCTTGATATTCCATTACAGGATGGGATTAAAGATGATGAATACCTTGGTCTGTTAACCGAAACTTTACCCCGGTTGATAACCAGGCAACAACCTGATTTTATATTTTATCTTTCCGGAGTAGATGTATTGTCAACTGATAAACTCGGTAAAATGGCATTAAGCAAACAAGCATGTAAGCAGCGTGATCAGTTTGTATTTGAGCAATGTATCGCTAATAAAATCCCAGTGCAGGTTAGCATGGGAGGGGGGTATTCGCCCAATATAAAAGATATTGTTGATGCGCATTGCAATACTTATTATGTGGCAAATGAATTGTACTTTTGACAATTCAAAACCACTTTATAAGAATTTGTGATATATGAATAAATTCCTAAGACCAATAATAACTGCTGCTTTTTTTCTGTTACTGGTAAATGCAATAGCCCAGGTTAAACCATCGGCCCACGATTTGCAATTTGATACTTTGGCCACACGATGGGACGAAGCTATTCCTTTAGGCAATGGAACGCTGGGCGCGCTTATCTGGCAAAAGCAAAATCACCTTCGTTTTTCCCTCGACAGGGCAGACCTTTGGGATGAGCGCCCGATGAAAGGTCTTCACCGGAAAGAATTCAGTTATCAATGGGTTTATGAGCAGGTTAAAAAGAAAACAGATTATAATCTTGTACAAAAATATTTTGACGATCCGTATGATGAAGAACCAGCCCCATCAAAAATCCCCGGAGCAGGGTTAGAGTTTGATATAAAGGATTGGGGAAGGGTGCAGTCAGTTCGCTTATACATCAACAATGCACTGTGCGAAGTAAAATGGGCAAATGGCACTGTTTTAACAACTTATGTTCATGCAACAAAGCCTTTCGGTCGCTTCCGGTTCGAGAATGCTCCGGCAAATTTTATACCCCGGCTCGTACCGCCTCTTTACCAGGCAGCCTCTACCAAGGGTGAAGTAAACTCTTTAGTAGGTGATGATCTTTCAAAATTAGGTTATAAACAAGGCACTATAACTCAACAAGGCAATAGTATTACATACAAACAGCAGGGATGGGGTGGCTTCTCTTACGAAGTAAATGTGCGATGGAAAAGAACCGGAAAAAACATCGAAGGTATTTGGAGCATTACTTCACAAAATACAAATAAGAAAACCAATATCCCAGCTTCTTCATTAACGGGACAAGCTTTAAACACAGGTTATAATTCGGATTATGAAACACACTTATCCTGGTGGAAAACGTTTTGGAGTAAATCATCCATTCATATTCCGGATAATACTATAGAAAAACAGTGGTACCTTGAACAGTATAAATTTGGTTCTGCAGCACGCCAGGATGCGCCACCGATTTCCCTTCAGGCTGTTTGGACTGCCGATAACGGAAGAATACCACCATGGAAGGGAGATTATCATCACGATTTAAATACACAGCTTAGCTACTGGCCGTCATACAGTGGCAATCATTTGACTGAAGGTATGGGGTATCTCAATCATCTTGATGCCAATAAGGCTAATTACAAAAGATACACTAAAATGTACTTTGGTAAAGATGGTCTGGCAGTACCCGGTGTAACCACACTTAATGGCACTGAAATGGGCGGCTGGATCCAGTATTCATTATCGCCAACAGTATCATCATGGCTCGGGCAGCATTATTATCTGCAATGGCGGTATAGCATGGATAGGGAGTTTCTTAAAAACAGGGCTTATCCCTGGATTAAGGGAGCTGCAGTCTTTCTTGAAAACATCACTGTGAAAGGGGAGGACGGTAAGCGTAAATTACCAATGGGTTCGAGCCCCGAAATTAACGACAATTCGCTAAACGCCTGGTTTCCTCAAAATACCAACTATGATCTGTCTTTGATGAAATTCACTTTTCATGCAGCTGCTGAACTCGCAACGGAATTAGGATTGGGAAAAGAGGCTGCGCATTGGAACAAGGTTTACTCGGAGTTTGGAGATTTTGCCTTAACTAAAAATAACGAATTGATGTTTGCGCCAACTATGGCTTATAACCAATCGCACAGACATTTTTCACATGCCATGTCAATTTATCCGCTTGGCTTAATAAAATGGGAAGATGGTGTAAAATCGCAAACTATCATTAAAAACACTATTCACTTATTGGATAGTATTGGCCCGGCGTACTGGTGCGGCTACTCTTATGCATGGCTTGCAAGCATGAAAGCGCGAGCAAAAGATGGCGATGGTGCTGCAAATGATTTAAGCATTTTTGCCAAAGCATTTTGCTCTGTCAATAGCTTTCACTTAAATGGTGATCAGACAAAATCCGGGTATTCAAAATTCACTTACCGGCCATTCACACTCGAAGGTAACTTTGCATTTGCATCGGGCCTGCAGGAAATGATGTTACAAAGCTATGCTGGCTTTATAGAAGTATTCCCTGCTATTCCAGCCAGCTGGGCAGATGCATCGTTTACTACTTTACGCGCACAAGGGGCATACCTTGTAAGCGCAAAAAAGACAGGTGGACAAGTATCAGATATAAAGATAATTGCTGAAAAAGGAGGCGTTACAAAACTTAAACTGCCTTTTAAAACATGGTTAGCCGCGTCGAAAAAAGGAGTTGAAATAACAGATACGCACAATGGTTTTGTAACGTTGAAATTTAAAGTTAATGGCGAAATTGTATTGAAAAATGGTTATGAGTAATTGCCGAAGATTTTGTGATTAATCCTGGGCAATTATTAAGACTGTTTTATCCCTGTGCTTTTTGCTGATAAACTGAAAGCGGAAAAATAGCAGAATAGCGGAGGTCATTAAACCGAGGGTCAGCCCATACCATATCCCCTTTACACCCATGTGTAAGGGGATACCTAGTAAGTATCCGATAGGTAAACCTATAACCCAATACGCTAAAAATGTTATAATGGTGGGGATGTTTACATCGCCCATTCCGCGCAATATACCGAGCCCTACAACCTGTGTTCCGTCAAACAACTGGAACAGGGCTGCTATGATAAGTAGCTGTGCTGCAATAGCAATTACTTCTTTATCTGAAGTATACATCCATGGAAGAAGCTGGCTTCCAACAGTAAATATGAAGGCGGTTATCAGCATAAATACCAAAACTATATGATAGTTGGATATAGCGGATTGCCTTAAATTAAGGTGATCTTTTGCTCCGAAATAGTTTCCTGATTTTATAGCGGCAGCAGCAGATAACCCGCTTCCCATCATATAAGTAATTGATGCCAGGTTGATGGCTACCTGGTGAGCAGCTTGCTCGTGATAGCCGATTGTACCGATCAAAATTGCTGCTCCGCTAAATGCGCTGATCTCAAATGTATATTGTAACGCTACCGGTGCGCCGATTTTTAAGATCTGCAAACCGCGTAAGCGACTGATACGGGTTAACACAAAGCTTTTTAAATATTTTTTAAACCTCGACGATTTAAAAACATAAAGACCCATAACCAAAGCCATCAAACAACGGTCGATCAATGTGCTGTATCCAACACCTTTAATACCCATTGGTGCAATGCCGAATAAGCCTTTTACAAAAATTATCCCCAAACAAATATTAATCACATTGCCCCATATCGAAATAAGCATAGCCTGCCTTGTAAAGCCCAGGCCCTCGGCAAATTGTTTAAAGGTATTGAATATCAGCATCGGGATAATTGATAAGCCAAGCAGCATTAAAAATGGCTTAGCCTGTCGCACAACCTCGGGGGTTTGGTCGAGATGGGTTAATAGCAATATTGAACAAAGGGCTGTAACTGCAAAAAGTACAATACCAGTTAACACATTAAGAAATAAGCTATTCGAAAGTAGTTTTCCGCATTCTTCAAAATCTTCACGACCGTTAAGCTGAGCAATTAATGGCGTCGAACCATATGAAATACCGATGCCTATCACCAGTAGAATAACAAAGATACTGTTAGCTAATGACACAGCAGCCAGGCTAACCGTACCGGCAAAATGCCCCACAATAATACTATCCGAAGTTTGAACCAGGGTATGGCCAACCTGCGATATAACCACCGGAATTGCCAGGTTCAGGTTATCACGATAATGATTTTTATATTTTTGGTAGATGGTCATGTAGTGGTTAGAGGTTAGTGTTTAGAGATCGGTTAATTAGAGACTAGTACTTTGCAAATGATATAAAAAGACTGGCTTTTCCTGATCACTAATTAACTAACCTCTAATCTCCAACCCTAAGCCGCCGTATAAAACTCTTCTTTTTCTGTTGTATTAATTTTAATGATGCCCGAAAGTATCAGGTCTACTAATAATCTTTGTGCGCGTTTACGTCCGATTTTAAGTAGTGCAGAGCATTCTTTAATAGTTATACGGGTGGCCTTTTCAAGATATTCGAGCAATGTTTTTTCATTATCCGAATATTCAATTAATACACCTTCATTATCAGCTGATCGCTTTAATACATCAACCACAATTTTACTGGCCAGCACACTTTTATCTTTTACCCGTACGTATACCCACCATTTTCCATCTTCTGCAAGTGCCGAATGTGGTTTAGTCTGGCTTTCCTCAATATCAACAACAAGCACTAATTTATCGTCTATATAAACCTCTTCAAATACAGGCTCAAGGGCAGGCCGGGCATACAAATGAGCAGCCCTGGTTATCATATAACGCTCCTCGTCTTCCGATTTTACGCCTTTAATAGTGCCGTCATCAGCAACGCCGATCAATAGCTTACCGCCTTTATTATTGGCGTAAGAAACCATTGTACGGGCAATTTTTTCGCAGCTGGTAATTGTTTTCTTAAAGTCAAGCGTAACGCCTTCTCCCTCAAATATCAGCCTTTTTAAATTCATTTTTTCTCTTTCTCTTTTAACTGGATTGATAAGGAGTAAATATTTCCATCCAGTTTTCAGGCTTGCTAAGTTGTTTAAATCCAAATTGGCTGTATAAGCCATGTGCATCTGCCGTTGCCAGCGACCATCGTCTTAACCCTTGTAACTCCGGATGTTGAACAATGGTTTGCATCATCCATTTAGATAAACCCATCCGCTTAAAATCGGCAGATATAAATACATCACAAAGGTATGCAAAAGTAGCTTTGTCGCTTATAATCCTTGCAAATCCCACTTGTTTATTTTCATAGTAAACACCAAAACATAGTGAACCGGCAATTGCTCTTCGCACTGTTTCAACAGGGATGCCCTTTGCCCAATAAGACTCTTTGTCGAGGTAATTATAGATCAGATCAAAGTCAAGCAGATTTGGATCGTTAGAAATATGAAAACCTTTTTTAATGAAAACCTCGTCGTTAATTATAACATGCATTGTAGTTCGCTCCTGGTTAAAATGTAAATAAAGCGGGTAGGGGCTGGGGTATTCGCCCTCTCTCCGGCTAAATATCTGAAAATTCGCTGTAACACTATCAGGAAAATATGAACAATTACATTAAGGTGAAAAAGCGTATTATATTATAAAGAAATTATTACAAACAATGTGGAAAATATGTCTGTTTATGAATAGACATTTATTAAAAAAACACTAAGACACCTATGAAAAAGCACATTTTAAGCTTTGCGCTGATCGCAGGAATGATCGGTTCAATAACAACGAGCTGCAGTTCTCAGAAAAATGCAGGAAGCGGTGATACCACTAAAAAAACGGATACCACTAAAATGAGTTCACCAGTACCGACGGCTACTGATACTTTGAAAAAAGATACAACGAAAAAGGATACTACACATCATTAAGATGTATTTAATAACAAAAGGCCCGGTTTGTCACTGGGCCTTTTGTTATACAACAGAACTGAAATTAGAATGGGCTTTTTACTAACCCGCCATCAGCCCTTACAGCAGCACCATTAGTCGCTATTGAAAGTTCACTTGCTAAATAAGCAACAGTGCTGGCTATTTCAGATGGTTCAATA
>JABDFZ010000111.1 GCA_013286325.1 Bacteroidota bacterium
GCAGAATTAATAAGGCAGATAGCAGCGGCCTTAAAATCTTAGGGTACTCAAACATTTGAAGCTATTATGGGTGTTGTCGCCATAGGAGTTCGGAAGATTGTAAAAAGCGATGGCTTGTGCGATTTCCCTCTTGAGTTTAAGTTTACCCATAAAATTCTTCGCACTGCAAAATGTCGAATTCACGAATCGTTCCGATGGAACGAAACTACATAGGGTGCTATTCTCTACCGACCAAACGTCCCAATGGGACGAAAAAAGACAGCATTTGCGTTCCGTAGGAATGCTTCGTCGGTAGAAATGTATATCGAATATCTGTTTTACGTTCTATAGGAACGTTTCGTGCTATTAAAAGTGCTATGTACGGCCTGTTTTGACCTCTATTTTTAAACGATTGATTTTATAGATAAACTTAAACTTATGTGGCGGCGAACACACACCGCCACTAAACAGTCCGGCGCTAGCCCCTCTCAAGAGGCGAATAAATGAAATCTTCGAACACCAAAGGCGAAATATGATGCTAATTATAAATGATGTGATTTAGTTAAATTCTCTGCGTGTTAATTTATAGCTGCAATATTTTATATATTTAAGGCCTAACAAGCCTTATTTATGGAGCGTATTTTTGATGCTAAAGTTAATGCCGGATTTATTGAACGAATAAACAAGCTTACACCAGATTCACCTGCATTATGGGGGAAGATGAATGTAGCGCAAATGCTCGCCCATTGCCAGGTGCCGATAAAAGTGGCTTTGGGAGAATTAAATCCTAAAGGCGGGTTACTCGCTTTATTGTTTGGCAAAATGGTTAAGAAAGTACTGCTGGAGGAAAAGCCACTTAAACAAAACCAGCCAACAATGAAAGAAGCTAAAATTTTAGACAAAAGAGATTTTGAAACTGAAAAGCTGGCTTTAATTGAGCTGGTTAAGCGATTTGCTACCGGCCCTGGTGTTCTAACTAAGAAACCACATCCTTTTTTTGGTCCGCTTACTGTTGATGAATGGAATACACTACAGTACAAACACCTCGACCATCATTTAAGGCAGTTTGGTGTATAGGCAATTTATCTTGCTGAAGGGCTGTTAAATTTATTTAATAAAGCTATCCGAAAAATTCTATATGTCTGTTGTAGATATCTTTCTGCCCCGGAGGGTCCCTTTTGAGAGACCGTCCGGATGCTGTGCAGAAATATATGAGTGCTTATAACATGCAGCTCAGGCTCTCTTTATGGGAACCTGAGGAGAGATATAACTAATTAATCTGTTCCCTTACTTTTACGAACCTGGGTTACTATGTAACCATTTACACAATAACTGGCTTGTGACGTGCCACTTATTATTCTGGTGGTTGGGTTATAATATAGTTTATTAAGGGTACTTGCTCCTTTACTGGCGAAACTTGTAGAGTTATCATAAAACCTATAATAATTACCATTGCTATCAGTCCCTAGATCTACTAATACCACAAAATGGTTTGTAGATAGATCATGATCTGGCCCGCCAGGATAACCGGCTCCATTGCGAACCCCAACAACAACAGGAAAGCCATGAGTTAAATAATAATTGATATAACCAACGGCTTGCGAAACCACCGTTGAACTTGCCGCACCACCTGTATTTGTATAAATTTGAAAGGTTTGATTCGGCTCGGTGTAATTAGATATTTGCGCATTACCTAATTGGAGTTGCGCTTTTGTATTATCAAAAGAGCCTGACGCAACACCCTGATATGGGAAAAACTGTAAAGGTAAAATGTTACCATGTGCAGGCCAGGTTTGGGTTGGCGGGCCAATGTATGGCTGGGAGTAATCTATTTCTACATATCCCACTAAATTATTGTCAGCATCAATATCGTTTACGCTTGAAGATAAAAATACTTCTTTCGGATATAAATATTGGAATGCGATCTTATCGAAATTTGATAAGGTTATGGGGTCCTGACCACATAACCCGCCATTCATTATTGAATTAGGATCGCCTGTAAACTTATCAGGTGTACCGGGAATTTGTACCGCACCAGCAGGAGATCCTACAGCATCCGTACCATTTACAGGTTCGTTATTAATATACCAGTTGGTGTGCCTCAAACCAATAACATGACCAAGTTCATGTGCAATGTTAATTTGCCTTTGGTCAAAAGAATAATTAGCCATAAATGCTTCATTAATTTCAATTAAAGCACCCGGGTGACCATTGATTGGCCATTGTGACAGCCCGCAATAACCTGTTCCTAGGTTTACATTTTTTATAGTAACATTTGGCAAGGGGCCGGTCCCATTATATATAGAGAATACCAAACTGCCGGGAACACTATTCCATTGCCCTATTGCAGCAGTTATTTCATTTACATAATTACTCATTGAAGGATCAACTTGTATAATGACATTTATATTTGCACCTACGTAGCTGCCGGTTCCGGTTTGCTCTGTTCGTAATTTAGAGAGTTGGGATGGATCAGAATTAGCATCCAGTTTGGTTTTAGTAGTATCTATAATTGCATTTTTAGCAAATAAAATATCACCATCAACTATATAATAATCAACATAATCGTGAATATCTGATTGTTTAAAGCCAAGCTTTTTTATGTAGGCTACAACTTTGGAATCAGTATTACTTTGTTGACCTGAGGCTTTTTGGTCTTTTTTGCAACTCCCAATGGCTAAAATTGTAATTAACAATAGGAAGAGGGAACTTTTTTTTAATAATAAGGAAGGTTTAATTTTCATGATAAGGTTGTTTTTAGTAGTGTTTTTGTATTTCTAAAACTAACAACAAACAATGGGTGGCTTTTAATCCTAATATTATCTTTTTGTTAATAATAAAAGCCGTTTCATGGAAAGCACAACATCCTACTTTAATAAAAATACCCCGATCATCATTAAGGCAGTTTGATGTATAAACGATTTATCTTGCTGAAGGATTTTTAGTTTTATTTAATAAAAGCTACCTTTAAGAAATTCTGCCGAGCTGTTATATAATCTTTAGGCATTAGTAGGCATTAGCAAATAAACGCACCTGTAAATACGTTAATGTGATTATTAAGGTAATTGAAACAGGATCTGGCTTAATAATAACCTTAACACCATCTAACAATCTGCAAAAAAGTACAAATAAAACGACGAAATTATGAGCAAAGACAGAAAAACAACCAAAGAGGTCAAAAAGGCCCCGAGTACAAACGTAAATAAAAAGGTATCCTCTTATCAGTCAGAAAAGGGTTCAAAATCATCTGATAAGAAATAGTTTGTTAAGAAAAGAAGCCCGGAGATTTTAAAGATAATACCTTTAAGATCTCCGGGCTTTTCTATTTTTTGAACCTTATTGGTTACATATATCCACGCTGGTTCTTACCTTCCATCCAGTTTACAAATGCGCGGTTAACTACCTTGTTACCACCAGGGGTTGGGTAATTACCCGAGAAATACCAATCGCCCTTATGATCGGGGCAGGCGGTATGTAAATTATCAAGGGTTTGGTAAATTACCTTCACCTCTGCATTGATCTCTTTAGGTGTAATTATCTGAGCTATCTTATCAGAAATTTCCTGATCAGTAAATGGCTCGTAGATAGCTTTTACGTAATTTTCAACTTCCTCTTTTGGTAACGAGGCACTGTCTTTACATAGCTGATAAACCTTCAGGATAATATCATCCTGGCCCCGGTCTTTTAATAAGCTTATCGCTGCTTCGAAAGCAACAAACTCGCCCATACGAGACATATCTATGCCATAACAATCGGGGAAACGGATCTGCGGAGCAGATGAAACCACTACTATTCTTTTAGGGCCAAGCCTATCCAGTATTTTCAGGATACTTTGCTTGAGTGTTGTTCCGCGGACTATTGAATCATCCAAAACAACTAAAGTATCAGTACCCTTTTTTATTAATCCGTAAGTAGTATCATACACATGTGCCACCATTTCGCTACGGTCGGCATCCTGGGTAATGAATGTGCGCAGTTTAACATCTTTAATAGCGATTTTCTCTACACGCGGCGCCATACAAAGTACTTCTGTTAGTTCTTCTTCGCTAATTTTATCTTCGCGATTTAGTAACCTATCACGCTGGTACTTTTTAATATACTTATGTATACCTTCAACCATGCCATAAAAAGCAACTTCGGCGGTGTTAGGTATATAGGAGAAAACGGTGTTTTTAACATCGTGATCAACAAAATCCAATATCTGAGGGCAAAGCAAGCGGCCTAACTGCTTGCGTTCGCGGTAGATTGAAGCGTCGCTTCCACGAGAGAAATAGATGCGCTCGAATGAACAAGCTTTTTTCTCTACAGGTTCGCTAAACATGTCTTCGCTTATCTTGCCGTTCTTTTTTACAATTAAAGCGTGACCAGGCCTGATCTCTTTAATATCCTCCATCGGGATATTGAAAGCGGTTTGTATGGCAGGGCGCTCGGATGCTGCTACTACTATCTCATCGTTGTAATAATAATATGCGGGCCTTATACCCACAGGATCGCGCATTACAAAAGCATCGCCATGGCCAAGAATCCCCGCGATTGTATAACCGCCATCCCAGTTTTTGGCAGATTTACGCAGAATTTTGGCAACATCCATATCATTAGCAATCAGTTTGCTAATCTTGATGTTATCGTCCAACCCTTCACGCTTATACTGGTCGAATAAGCCCTGGTTCTCAGTATCAATAAAGTGCCCTATTTTTTCGAGTACGGTTACTGTATCTGCCTTTTCTTTCGGATGCTGACCCAAATCGTAAAGCTGCTGTAAAAGCTCGTCGACATTAGTCATGTTGAAGTTACCTGCAATAACCAGGTTACGGGTCATCCAGTTGTTTTGCCTTAGAAAAGGGTGGCAATTCTCAATGCTGTTTTTACCATGTGTGCCATAACGGAGATGCCCTAATAAAACCTCGCCGGTAAAGCTTACATGTTCTTTAAGCCATTCGGCATCAGCCATTCTTTCGGGGGTTTCCTTCTGGATGTCGGCAAATTTCTTTTGGATATATTCAAATATATCAGCAACAGCATTCGAGGCCATGGACCGGTGTCGGCTTATATACCGTTTGCCCGGCTCAATATCCAATTTAATGGTAGCAACGCCTGCGCCATCCTGGCCGCGGTTATGCTGTTTTTCCATTAAAAGGTAAAGTTTGTTTAGGCCGTAAAGGGCCGTGCCGTATTTTTGCTGGTAATAAGAAAGTGGCTTTAAAAGGCGGATAAATGCCACACCGCATTCATGTTTAATCTGATCACTCATGATTGGTAATGAGCATGCAAAGGTATAATTTAATGTTGAAACTTTTAAATTAACAATGTCATTAGATTGCATTAATTAATGAATTAGCGGATGAGTGAGTTAGTGAATTGTGAATTAGAGAGTTGCGAGCAAGAAAAGCAGTAAAAGCTCCTGGAAATTTAACCGATCTATCCCAATCCAATCAACTAAATCTAATCCAACCAATTCATATAACCTTGTTTCATCTTCCTTAATTACGCGATAATTTACAGTATTAATACTCAGTGAATTGCGTACCATTACGATTGCCTGCCGGTTAATTGCCACCTAATTTTACCCTCACTAAATATCTACACTTATCCATCACAAATTAAAAACAAATTAACATGGAACGCGAAAAACAAAAACCGGTAGTTGTAAAGCTATCAAAAACTGCAGGTGTTGAAAACACCGAAAACCTGCGCCTTTACGTGGTGAGCGCCGGAGGTAAAATTACTGAAACCGCTCAGTTTAGAGGTAATGAAGCTACGCTAAACGCTTCAAGAGAATCTCTTGAAGGGCAAAGCAAATTATATGTTGCACAGGCACTTCCGGAAGGAATTCAAAGCAACAGAAAAAATGAACAAACCCTTTTAAAAATGAATGCCTACCAGGCAGTTAAGAATTTTAACGGGAGCGATTTGACCATTAGCCGCTTGCCATCGAGCGTTATTGATCATTTTCCATTTTTTAATTGCCTTGTTACCGGGCATGTAAGCAAAAACTTCTCGATTGACGGCCAGACAAAAAACCTGCCGCTTTGCGATTTGCGTGTGCATATCTGCGAGGTTGAGACTGAACTACGCTTGCCACATATACCTATTTATTATGGCAAAATACCTGATTGGGTAATACAGGAACTGGCAGAAAAGATTGTGAATTACAGGCCCGATCCCATCGGCCCGGTAAGTAATGCAAAAATCAACTTGCCATTGAGTTCACTAACCGAAAAACGCTCTTTGCAAAGAACTGCAAAAGCACCATCGGTTAACCTTCCTGAAAATGTAGTTAATAATTTACTATCTGGTTCGGTTGATATACAACGCCAGACCATGATTGATTTTCATGATATATTGTATCCGTACTTCTGTTTCTGGCCTTACTACTGGCCTTTCATTTACGTTAGTGAAGAAGTAGCAGTAGTAACTACCGACTGCAATGGGCATTTTGATGCATGGCTATTTAATTTTGGCAGGAATAATCCATTGAATATTTATATCTGGATAGAAGCTAATATAAATGGACAATGGGTTACTGTTTACCGCCCAGCATTGCCATGCCACACCAGGTGGGGTTACCAATGCAATACTGATATCAGTATTTTAGTAACCGATCCGCGTTTACAACCATGTAATTGTGGTGTTGACGGCCCTGCCGATGCTGTGTGGTTCCGTTCGATAGGGTTAAGTGCATCGGCGTTGCACATTGAACAATCACTATTAAGTACAGTAAATGTACAGGGGTTAAATGTGCTAAACGCAGGTTGTACAGATATTGTTAATGGCACAAAAATTAGCCCTTTTGGCGGCGGACTTGATTTTAAACTGTTCTGCGGAGCTGATATCTTTAATGCTGGCGTAACTCATTATCGTTGGAAATATACCCAGATAGCTGATGCAAATGCTACTCCAATACCAGTAGGGTATCAAACTACCAACATTATACAGGGGACAGTTACAAGGCCATATTTGGTAAAATTATCTGCCGTGGATTATAAAACTCATTATGCCACATTAGGGCCAGAAGGTACCGGAACGGATATAGCTTACAGAATTCCGCACCAGGATATTACTGCTGAAATCCCATCAGTAATACCTACAGCAGATCAGAACTTAAGCCCAACCTGGGAAGATATATTCTTCGACAGCGCTTATATTGACAGCCATTCGCTTACTGATGGGGTATACCGTTTCGACCTGGAACTGTTACGCCATGATGCAGCCGGTTTCCATGTAGTACCAGTGGCAAGGCCTACCTTCAGGGTGTCGGAAGTTAATTCGATCCTTGACAATCAGGCTGCACCGGATGCTTATATGAGGCCGACAAATCCGCTTCTAATGGCACAAAGCCTGAGCTTTAACGTGCGCGTTGATAATGCGCCTTGTGTAGCCAAAATACATGATGCCGAACTATTAAATATGAATGGACCAAATGCCTTTTCGGGGCCATGCGGGTTTATTAAATATACCGATCCGTCACAAAACGTACAGATCAGCTTTGAAGCATCGCAACCACGCAATTTTGCCACATTTAATTTTGGCATTGTAAAAGGTAACGGCACACAGCCAACTGGTATTAATATTTCTGGCGCTTATGTAGGATCAAGCGTGGATATATCAAGCGTAATATCGGGCGTAACGGGTACTTTCGCATTAGCAGGCGGCTTGTTTAGCGACAACTTTACTGTTGGAACGCTGCTTAATGGCTGCCCTGGCCAGGCTGCGTTCTCCGAAAATCTGTATGTTGCCTCATTGGCAACTGATGGTACATACAGATTACAGGGACTTGATTATACTGATAGCGTTACTCATGTTAGCTATTATTATGATCCATCGGATGTAAATGCGTTTGCATTAAGTAATACCTAAACTTTACCCAAAAAATCATCTGCCGGGCTTGCCGGCAGGTGATTTGGATAATTGGGAGTAAGTAGTGCGCTTCCGTAGTAAAATACGGGGCGCATTTTTTATGTCTGGTTCTCTTTATTATTTACTAAACCCAACTAAATGATGGAGTTTTACGGGATCGTAAATCCTGCCGCCTTTAATTACAGTTGTTACTTTACGGATATCCCTGATATTATTTAAAGGATCGCCATCAACTATAATAATATCGGCATTTTTACCTGCTTCTAATGAGCCTGTTTCCTTGTCCATTTTCATAACACCAGCCGGAGTAATAGTTGCAGTTTTGATAGCCTGCATTGGTGTTAGCCCGGCTTGTACGTATAACTCCAGCTCGCGGTCGAGGCTATATCCGGGGAAACCCTGGTCTGTTCCGGCAACTATGGTTATGTCGGCATCATAAAGCACCTTTACTATTTTAACCATGCTATCATATATCGGCTTTACCTTTACAGCGATATCGGGTTCATCACCGGTATTTTTAAAAATAGCTTGTAATGGCAGAGGCAGCGAGTAAAAAGCAGGTTCCATAATGGTTATATCATCCTTTACATTGCGGAAAACCATCTCAAAAACACCAAGCGTAGGATCAATAACTACGTTGTGCTGTTTAATAAATTTAATTGCTGCAATGCTGATTGAATCTTCAAAGTTTATTGAACGGTCTTTATTCCGTTTCATAATGGAGTAAACATATTGCACATGGTTAACCATATCCATGCCCGAATCTACACCAGCCTGTAAGGTCATCCCCTGGGGGATATGGCCTGTAACGGTAAGCCCAAGGCGGTGTGCCTCGTCGCAAATGGCTTTAACTATAGCCGGTTTTACCGAGCTGTAAATCTTTATCTGGACAAAGCCATTATCTTTATAACGGTCAACTTCTTTTATTGCTTCTTCTTTAGTATCAGCCTGAATAATTCCCAGAGCGAAAGCGCCTTTTCCATCAATAATGCCTGCTTTTAATATTTTAGGGCCTATGCCATTACCACCGTCAATTGCGCTTTGGACGGAGTTGATAAAGCCAAACTCGTTACCGCAATCGCGTACTGTTGTAACGCCCGCTGCCAGATAAGCCGGTCCCCATTCAACCTGTTCAAAATGGGCATGCATATCCCATAGTCCCGGTAAGATGGTTTTGCCTTTGGCATCGATAATTTTTGCACCAGCCGGGATTTTAACTTCTCCTACTTTGCCAACCTTTTTTATGACACCATTTTCAATGATCACTACCGAATTTGGAATCGGTTTTGAGTTAACAACATCGATAACGGTTCCACCTGTTATTGCAATAATTTTATCTGCTGTAGTTGTTTTAGGCGTTGCCTTAGCAAATAAGTCCATGCCATAGGTTGCGGCTTTGGCTATGAATGTTGGTAATAATGATTCGTAAGGCTCGAGCATCATTTCCAGTTTGTCGGCTTCCGCATCGTTGGTTATAAGGCAAATCAGTTGTCCCTCATGGGTGGCCCATAATATCTCATTTCCCCATATTACTCCACCAATGGTGTAACGGTCGAGCATTAGGGTTTTGCCATTAAAAGTAATGGCATCTTCGCCATCTTTTTTTATCTGTACCGATCCGTTTGGAAGTGTATTTATACTTGCAGGCTGTCTGTGATTTTTCCAATATTGAAGTAAAACCTGCTGTACAATTCCTGGTGCATAGCTGGCTACCGGGAAAGTTAAAGGCGCTAATTTTTTTGTATAGGTTGAATCGTTAACCCTTATAACTGCTTCATTGCCTTTAATGCTGATGCTATCATTAATAGTAGCCGACCGGGCAACGTTACCTTTAAGAACTAATCTTAAAGGCTCGAATGCCGAGGTTACTGCAAGCTCTGCTTTTAGCGGAACAGCTGACCCACGATCGACAAATTTAAAATTTGCATTATAGGTTATTACGTTGGCAGATCTGTTGATATAATAAGTTTCTTTACCGATATGCTGTTCAAATTTATGGAGCAGAAAAGTAACGCTATCCGCCCTTTTTTGCGCGTTGACTGCTAAAAAACACAGTGAAAGGTTAATAAGGAGTATGTATTTCTTCATAAAACAGATTTAAGTTTGAATACTTAAAGGTAAAAAAATTATCCATTTTGTTATTTTGTGTGCGGCAGAAGTAAGCTCTTCAGGCGCAAGTACTTGTGTTTTAAGCGTTAATTTAAATACTCCCATGCACTTTTGTAGCCACCGGTTTCTTCAGCGTAAGCTATAAAATCGGCATAAAAGGGGAAATTACCGAGGGTTGAGCTATCGCCAATTACTACAAGCTTTTTGCGGGCACGGGTCATGGCTACATTCATCCGGCGGATATCAGACAGGAAACCTATATCACCATTGGCATTGCTCCGGGTCATGCTGATATAAACTACATCCCGTTCCTGCCCTTGAAAGCTATCAATGGTATTTACAGCAATTTTATCTGCATGATGTTGCAATGTTTCTGAGTTTTGTAACAATTCCTGCAAAATACGGATCTGTTCTTTATAGGGAGATATGATGGCTACTGTCGGGAAACTCTCTGGAGTATAAATGGCGTTCAGCGTTTCTGCCAATTGTGTTAAATGCTTTATTAAAAATACTGCTTCTTCCGGGTTGGTCGAACTTGTGCCTTCCAGCTTTTCGTCAAAACCACAGCCTGCAGTATCCACAAAAGATAAAGGCAGGTCGTCAGTAAATAATAATCTTTTGGCTACCGATTCATTTGCTTTCAGTTTATTTTGATAAAACTCTTTTGATGAAAAAGCCATAATGATCTCATTCATCCGGTATTGCTCATCAAGCAAGGTTACCGCTTCAGGATGCAGGGCAACACATTTTTCGAGAAGGGTGGTAGCCAGGCCATTTTTTGCAGCTTCGGTAGATTTAATGGTTGGTGCCAATTGAAAATGATCGCCAGCCATAATGACTTTTTGAGCTTTGAGGATAGGGATCCAGCAGGCAGGTTCAAGTGCCTGACCTGCTTCATCAATCACTACTGTATTAAACTTAACATTGCGAACTGTGTAGTGATTAGCGCCAACCAGTGTAGCGGTGATGATCTGTGCTTTGGCAACGAGATCATCAATAATATATTGCTCTGTTTTATCCACCTCCTTCATAATCTTGTGTGCTTCATCAAACAGGGCTTTACGCTGGTCCCGTTCGGCTTTGCCAAAAT
>JABDFZ010000112.1 GCA_013286325.1 Bacteroidota bacterium
TCGCATGTTAAGGTTAGTTTTGATACACCAGAGTATACTGCCAACGCTGATGGAATAGGAACATTACGCTTATTGGAAGCAATAAGATTATTAGGATTGACGAAGAAAACAAAAATATACCAGGCTTCAACCTCTGAGTTATATGGATTAGTACAGGCAGTACCACAATCGGAAACCACACCATTTTACCCGCGCTCGCCTTATGCAGTTGCAAAACTTTATGCCTATTGGATAACTGTTAATTACCGTGAGGCTTATGGTATTTATGCATGTAATGGCATTTTATTTAACCATGAAAGCCCGCTGCGCGGCGAAACTTTTGTAACCCGTAAAATAACACGTGCAACTGCTAAAATTGCAATGGGCCTGCAGGACAAAATATTTTTGGGCAACCTTGATGCACAAAGAGACTGGGGGCATGCAAAAGATTATGTAGAGGCTATGTACCTTATATTACAACAGGAAGAACCGGAAGATTATGTTATTGCTACCGGCGTAACCACACACGTTCGTGAGTTTGTAAGACTGGCTTTTGCTGAAGTTGGAATAGAAATTGAATTTAAGGGTGAGGGTGTAAACGAAAAAGGATATGTGGTAAGCTGCAGTGATCCGGACTTCCAGGTAGAGACTGGAAAAGAAGTTGTTGCTGTAGATGAAAAATATTTCCGTCCAACTGAAGTTGACCTGCTTATTGGAGACCCAACAAAATCCAAAACAAAATTGGGCTGGGCACCAAAATATAACTTACAGGATCTGGTAAAAGAAATGGTTGCTGCGGATGTAGACCTGTTCAGAAAAGAAAAGCTTCTAAAGGATTCGGGTTATGTGATTAAAAACCAGTTTGAATAGCATTTTATGGAAAAATCATCCAAAATATATATTGCTGGTCACCGGGGTATGGTGGGTTCAGCCATACACCGCAAGTTGGTTAAAGAGGGATTCAGCAATTTTATTACCCGTACATCTGATACACTCGATTTGAGGAATCAGCAACAGGTTGCTGATTTTTTTGCACAGGAAAAGCCGGATTATGTTTTTCTTGCCGCAGCAAAAGTGGGAGGGATAGTAGCAAATAACACTTACCGGGCTGAGTTTTTATATGACAACTTACAGATACAGAACAATATTATCCATAATTCGTATTTGAATGGTGTAAAAAAACTGATGTTTTTAGGCTCAAGCTGTATCTACCCAAAACTTGCACCGCAACCATTAAAAGAGGAGTACTTACTTACAGGTTTACTGGAACCTACCAACGAACCATATGCAATAGCAAAAATTGCAGGCATAAAAATGTGCGATGCCTACAGGGCACAATATGGTTGTAATTATATTTCGGTTATGCCTACTAACCTGTACGGTTACAACGATAATTATCACCCTCAAAACTCACACGTACTGCCGGCATTGATCCGCCGTTTTCACGAAGCGAAAGAGCAGAATGCGCCTGAAGTAACCATCTGGGGTACGGGATCGCCTAAGCGGGAGTTTTTGTTTGCCGATGACCTTGCAGAGGCTTGTTATTACCTGATGCAGAATTATGATGAGGAAGGATTGGTAAACATAGGCACCGGAGAAGATATTTCAATTAAAGACCTTGCTTTATTAATAAAGAAGATAATCGGCTACCAGGGCGAAATAAACTTCGATACTTCAAAACCTGATGGAACACCGCGTAAATTAATGGATGTAACCAAACTGCATAGTAAAGGCTGGAAACATAAAATTGAATTGGAAGACGGTATTAAATTAGCTTATCACGATTATTTAACCCGCGCAATAAAAAACCAGCAATAAGAGCTAATTACAGCGTATGTTTATATGATGGTTATTAAAAATACAAAATGAGTAGTATAGTTGTTTTTGGTGCATCAGGCCAACTTGGACAGTGTTTTAAGAGCCTTGCTGAAAAGGAGAGGATCAGTTCTATACATTTTCCCGGCGAAGATGAAGCCAATATATTGAATAATGAGGCTTTAGAAGAAGTTTTTGAGACCTATAAGCCATTATACTGTATAAACTGCGCAGCATATACAGCCGTAGATAAAGCTGAGGACGATAGAGAAACTGCATATAAGGTTAACAAAACCGGTGTTGAAAATTTAAGCAGGCTTTGTGCTGCAAACGACGCAACATTAATCCATGTATCGACTGATTTTGTTTTTAAAGGAGACCAGTCTACTCCAAGAAATGAAGATAGTGCTGCAGAGCCAATTAATGTTTACGGCCAAACCAAGCTTGATGGTGAGCTGATTGTTAAAGAACTATTGGAGAAATATTTTACAGTTCGCACCGGATGGCTTTACTCGGAATATGGCAACAACTTTGTAAAAACCATGCTGAAGCTTGGCGCAGAAAGGGATGAGCTGAAAATTATTGCCGACCAAGCGGGTACCCCAACTTACGCTATGGATCTGGCTGCAAGTATCATGCATATTATCCGAAGTGAAAATAAGGCTTATGGTACTTACCATTATAGTAACGAAGGCATAGCCTCGTGGTACGACTTTGCCAAGGCTATATTTGATATTTCAGGAACTAATGTTAAGGTAATCCCGGTTAAAACCGAAGAATATGTAACAAAGGCAGTGCGCCCTGCGTATTCTGTAATGGACAAAAGCAAGATCAAAAAGGAATTTAATATTGAAATTCCATATTGGCGGGATAGTTTAGTAACTTGTATCGGCAGGATCGGGTAATAATTTAGTATTAAATGAAAGGAATAATTTTAGCAGGCGGATCTGGCACCAGGCTTTATCCTATAACCAGGGCGATAAGTAAGCAATTAATGCCTATTTATGATAAGCCTATGATCTACTATCCTTTATCTGTATTAATGCAGGCCGACATCAGGGAAATCCTGATAATTACCACGCCTGAAGATAATGAAAGCTTTAGACGTCTATTAGGTGATGGTACCGAATTGGGCTGCAGCTTTAATTATGCCATACAGGAAAAGCCTAACGGACTTGCACAGGCTTTTGTTATAGGTGAAAAGTTTATTGGCAATGATAAAGTTGCGCTTATTTTAGGCGATAACATATTTTACGGCACTGGCTTTAGCGAATTAATCCGCAGCTTTAATAACGTTGATGGCGCAGCCATTTTTGCTTATCCTGTTGCTGACCCCGAAAGATACGGGGTTGTAGAGTTTGATAATGATTTTAAAGCCTTATCGATAGAAGAAAAACCTGTAAAACCAAAATCTAATTATGCCGTCCCCGGGCTTTATTTTTATGATAATAACGTAGTGGAGGTTGCCAAAAACCTTCAGCCATCGCCACGTGGTGAATATGAAATAACCGATGTAAACAAATTTTACCTTGAGCAAGGCGATTTGCATGTTGGCTTAATGGATAGGGGCACAGCATGGCTTGATACCGGAACATTTGATTCGTTAAGCGATGCTTCAGAATATGTAAGGGTTATAGAAAAGCGACAGGCTACAAAAATTGGCTGTATCGAAGAAGTAGCTTATCGCCGTGGATTTATTAACAGCGAACAATTAAAAGTGCTGGTTGCTAAATATATAAAAAGTGGTTATGGCGCTTACCTGGAGACTTTGCTGAGTTAAGTTACATCACACGCTTTTATTACATCCAGCATAGTATCTATAAGTTTAGGATTGTCTGCCATAAACCATAGTATTGCTTCATCTTTCCCAAACCAGGTAATTTGCCTTTTTGCAAAACGACGGGTGTTTTGTTTGATAAGTTCAATTGCAATATTCAAATCTGTTTTTCCGTCAAAATAATCTAACAACTCACTATAACCAACGGTGTTCAATGCGTTTAAATGACGTGAGGGTAGTAGTGAACGCACTTCTTCAACCAAGCCATCCTTTACCATTTGGTCTACACGGTGATTAATACGGTTATACAATGCCGCACGTTCCATATTTAAACCTAATTTAATAATATGGAAAGGCCGCTTGTTTGAAGCTGATTTACGATAAGACGAATAAGGCTTAGCAGTACTTTCATAAACCTCTAACGCCCTTATAACCCGCTGGGGATTATTTAGATCGACCTGGTTATAATATTCAGGATCGGCGGTCTTTAGCTGCTCCTGCAAGTAAGCTATACCCTTTTCAACAAGGGCGGTATTCAACTTTTCTCTTATAGAGGGATCTGTATCCGGAAATTCATCAAAGCCTTCGCATACGGCCTTAATAAACAGGCCTGACCCACCCGTCAGGACGACAACAGAATGCACCTTAAACAATTCAGCTAAAAGTTCAAGGCATTGCTTTTCATAGTCGCCTGCAGTATAGGTTTCAGTAATGGAAAGAGAATCAATAAAGTAATGTTTTACTTCGCTCAGCTCTTCAATGGTGGGTTTTGCTGTGCCGATGGACATTTCACGATAGAATTGCCTTGAATCAGCCGAAACAACAACTGTATTATAGTGCTTTGCAATAGCTATAGCCGCAGCCGTTTTACCAGATGCAGTAGGACCAGCAATTACTATGAGGGTTTTTGAAGAGTCCATAGTCAATGGACCATGGTCCACAGTAGAATTTACTTGAATATATTTTTATTGTTGATTAGCCATGGACTATCGACTATTGTCCATCGACCACTCAATAATCGTCTCCATGGGACAGCTTGCCTTCGTCCTCAAAGCCTTCGTCATCGCTAAATTCGCTGCCAAATTCATCTTCCTCTTCTTCGTCATCAACCTTTGCTATCACTTCGTCTTCATCACCGGTTTCTGTTACTTCCGAAAAATCTTCAGCGTCTTCTTCGCTGTAAGCCATTTCATTAAGGAAATCAAAATCATCGCCCGGTGGAGGAGGAACAGCGGCAGCACTAATCATATTACCAAACTGCCTTGGTGCCTCGCCTACTGATTTTATTACAGCAGGGTAAGTAACACCTGGCGTTTCTTCCAGTATGATCTTCATCAGTTCGACATGAAAGTCGAAAGGGCGGTCGAAATTAAAAGTATAATAGAACTTTTGGTGCGGATCGTCGATATAGCTAAGCAGCTTCACTTTATCCATAAGGGCAACACCGCGGTCAATTCTTTTTTGATTTGGCAAATAGGTAATTTCCTCGCCCTTTATCCATTGGTCGTTACTGATATAAAAAGATGAAGGGTATTCTGAATTATAACCTGTTGATTGATGAATTGCCCGATGAAGATCTTCAAATGTTTGATTGGATTTCACATCGATCTCCCTTATCACATCATCGTAATCTTCAAAAGTAATCCTGAATCTGTATAGCGCCATTTTTTAGTATAATTTTTACAAAAATAATAATGTTTTTAGTTATTTCGGAATTGAGATGGCGGATTTCGGATTTAAAGAAACCAAAACAGCTCATCAAAAATCGTTATTCCTCACCCACAACTTTTAAGCCAAGTTCTGCGCCTTTGGTAATTGTATATTTAATTGCTTCGTCGCGATTGTTTGGTATTTCACCTTCAAGTATAGCTTCGCGGATCTGATTTTTAATAATTCCTACTTCACGGCCTTCTTTTATACCGAAAAGCTGCATAATATCAGTCCCGGTTACAGGAGGTTGCCAGTTCCGGATATTATCACGCTCTTCAACATCTTTTAATTTTTGCTGAACAAGCTCGAAATTATTACGGTACTTTTTTACTTTGTATTCGTTTTTTGTCGTAATGTCTGCATTGCACAACAGCATGAGGCTTTCAATGTCTTCACTTGCTTCAAATAATAAACGGCGTACTGCTGAATCGGTAACAATTGACTGTGCCAAAACTATCGGACGTAAATGCAGTTGTACCATTTTCTGTACAAACTTCATTTTTTCGTTAAGTGGCAGTTTTAGCTGGGTGAAAATTTTCGGAACCATTCTCGCACCCTTGTCTTCATGGCCATGAAATGTCCACCCATGCCCGGGTTCAAAACGTTTAGTAGCTGGCTTGGCAATATCATGCAATATAGCTGCCCATCTTAGCCATAAATCGTCGGTGGTTTCGCAAATGTTATCCAATACTTGCAGGGTATGGTAAAAATTGTCTTTATGCCCTTTGCCATCAATATATTCCACACCATAAAGTGTAGTCATTTGCGGGAATATTTTATGAAGCAAACCTGTATCGAACAAATAATTAAAACCTATTGATGGTTTGGCGGATAAAATGATCTTGTTCAATTCATCGGTTATGCGTTCCTGCGAAATGATGCTGATCCTGTCGGCAGTGCTTTTTATAGCTGCAACTGCCGTATCATCTATTTTAAAATTCAACTGGGATGCAAAACGGACAGCTCGCATCATCCTTAATGGGTCATCAGAGAAAGTTTCAACAGGATTAAGAGGGGTACGGATAAGTTTTTGCTCCAGGTCAGTTATGCCATTAAATGGGTCTAAAAGCTGACCGAAAGTATCCGGGTGGAGTGATATTGCTAACGCATTTATGGTGAAATCCCTGCGTTTCTGGTCATCTTCCAATGTCCCGTTTTCAACAATTGGCTTCCTTGAATCAAGGCGGTATGATTCTTTGCGCGCCCCAACAAACTCTATTTCCAGGTCTTTATATTTAAGATTAGCTGTACCAAAATTTTTAAATACAGATACTTTTACTTTTAACTTAGCTGCAACGCTTTCGGCAAATGAAATGCCATTACCTATAATTACAATATCGATATCCTTTGATGGCCGGTTTAAAAAAATATCGCGTACGAAACCACCAATGGCATAAACCTGCAAATTATGTTCGGCAGAGAGCTTTGATATGATAGAAAATACAGAATGTTGCAGATGTTGTTTCATTTTTTTGATTTCACCGATTGGGAGTGATTTCACCGATTCTTTTGTCCATTGACCATTGTCTATGGACTTTTTGTTTTCTTAACCGATCTCTAATTTCCAGCCTCTAATCACTGCCTTCTAACGCCGAAGAAACTCAAACTTTCCGTCGGGAGCTAAACGCATTATGGTTGATGGTGTTTTTATTTCCATATCATGCTGATCTATGTCTACCACATAATCAACGCCGCTTATTATTTCATCATCAATTTGTGAAAAATATTGAGGCGACGGCTTGCCGCTGATATTTGCAGATGTAGATACCAAAGGCTTGCGCATCCGCTGAATTAATTGCTGGCAAAACGGATGCTTGCCTATCCGGATACCAACGCTGCCATCTTCGGCAATAAGCGCCTGAGAGATGTTTTTAGCACCAGGCATAACTAATGTTAAGGGATTTTCGGCATATTCAATTAAATCGTATGCCAATGGATTAACATCGTTTATATAGCTTTCCAGTTTGTTCTCTGTATCCAGCAGAATGATCATGCTTTTAGCTTCATCACGCTGTTTTAGTTTGTAAATTTTCTTTATAGCTTCGGTATTGGTAGCATCACAACCTATGCCCCAAATAGTATCAGTAGGATATAAAATGATCCCGCCTTCCTGTATAATTTTAAAAGCTTTGGCAACTTCGTCTCTAAGCATGGGACAAATATACACGCAATGCGTTTATGATTCGTAATTCATCGAGCAGTTCCATACATTTTGGCACACCATATAGCTTGCAGGTATTTTTTACACAAGGCTCACAACTAAGCTGATTGGCACGTATCACTGTTAAATTCTGTTTATTATAAGGAGCTGTATTATGCTCATTGCCTGCTCCAAATAAAGCAATGGTTGGTGTGCCAATGGCGTTAGCTAAATGTGCCGGACCGCTATCGGTAGTAATAACAACTTGCGCCTTAGCCATATAAGTGGCCAATTGTTCCAAGGTGGTTTGCCCGGCATAATTTATAAAACGATGGCTGTATTTGCCATCAACCAAACTATCGATAAAGGGTTTTTCTTTCGGCGAGCCAATTAATCCAAATTGCAGATTAGGGAAAGTATCGCAAAATAATTCAAGCAGTTTTCGTGCTTTATCTTCCGGCATCCGCCTCGAACTTGCCTCCGAATTAAAGTTTATGATGATAAACGTTTTTGCCGGACTATCCTCCAAACGAATGTTGAATCTTACTTGCTTATCAATAATCTTATTACCTGTAAACTGTTCCAGTAGAAAAACATATTCGTCAACCCGGTGAAGGTTCAACGGAGCTTTATATGCGTTAGTCAACATGAAAATACCGCCTTCTTTAGCATAGCCAATTCGTTTCTTCGCGCCGGTTGCCCAACCTAATACCAAGGAGGTTAACGAAGATGGCAGGTTAAAAAACAGGTCATATTTTTCTGTACGGAGACTTTTACCAAAGCGATAGACACCACTCAATCCTTTTGATTCCTTTTTTGAAAACAGAAGGATTTTTATCCCGGGTATTAGTTCGGCAATACCGGTCAGCTCTTTCTTAACAATAACATGGATCTCGGCCCCGGTATAGGACTCCTTTACCGCTGAAATGAATGCAGTACTCATAACCACATCACCAAGCCAGTTAGGAAGCCTTATAAGGATTTTCATGGAATCAGTTAATTAGAGGTTGGTTAATTAGAGATTAGTTAAAATTAACGATTATAAAAATTGAATGATTTATAGTTCACAGATTGCCTAAGATAGTCTTAGATACCTGTCGCCAACTAATCACTAGCCTCTAATCTCTATACAGCCACATTATTTTCCCTCAACGCGTC
This sequence comes from Bacteroidota bacterium, assembly GCA_013286325.1. Lineage (GTDB taxonomy): Bacteria > Bacteroidota > Bacteroidia > Sphingobacteriales > Sphingobacteriaceae > Mucilaginibacter. The sequence continues at coordinate 8,580 of JABDFZ010000112.1, forward strand.
ATTTAGGGAAGTTTTTTTATCGGTTGATTCTTTACGTTTACCAATAATTAATGCGCAAGGAACCTGGTACTCACCCGCAGGGAACTTTTTAGTGTACGAGCCCGGGATAACCACCGAACGTGCAGGAACGATGCCTTTATATTCCACCGGTTTATCGTGCGTAACGTCAATAATTTTAGTTGATGCTGTTAATACCACATTTGCACCCAGTACAACTTCAGTTTCCAGGTGAACACCTTCAACAACTATGGCGCGCGAGCCAATAAAGCAATTGTCTTCAATAATAACCGGGGCAGCCTGAACAGGCTCTAAAACACCGCCGATACCTACGCCACCGCTTAAATGGACATGTTTGCCAATTTGTGCGCATGAGCCTACTGTTGCCCAGGTATCAACCATGGTACCTTCATCAACATATGCGCCAATATTTACATACGATGGCATCAGGATAACACCTTTTGAAATATAAGCACCATAACGTGCAATAGCATGCGGAACAACACGTACGCCTGTTTTTGCATAGTCGGTCTTTAGTTTCATTTTGTCATGAAAAACAAAAGGGCCAACCGAAATCTCTTCCATTTGCCTGGTAGGGAAATAAAGGATCACAGCTTTTTTCATCCACTCGTGTGTATGCCAGCGTGTGCCTATTAATTCGGCAACGCGCATTTCGCCTTTGTCCAATTTTTCAATTACGGTATCAATAGCATTAATATATTCATTATAACGCAGCAGGTTCCTGTCTTCCCAGGCTTCTTCGATAAGTTTTTTAAGGTCTTGCATCAGTAAATTTAAACTTTTAGCAAATTAAAGGATTTTTTAAGGAATTTGTTAATTAAGTATTATCAGCATTTAAACAAACAGAAATATTACCAAACTAAAATTCCAGTTTTTATAAAACTTTGTAATTTTGACCTTAGTTATGCCTGTGAAAGAGAAATTAAGAATTGATAAATACCTTTGGGCAATAAGGATGTTTAAAACCCGCACATTGGCCTCCGATGCTTGCAAAGCCGGAAGGGTAAAGCTGGATAATCAAAACATTAAGCCATCGCATGAAGTTAAGATCGGCGAGACTTACCAAGTATCAAAAGGGATTGAAAAGAAAATACTTATTGTAACCGGCATGCTCGAAAACAGGGTTGATGCCAAAACTGCTGTGAATTTTTATGAGGATGTAACACCCGTTGAACAAACACAGGCATTTAAATCAATGTTTCATGCACCATTATTAAAGCGCGACAGAGGCACAGGCCGGCCAACCAAAAAAGACAGAAGAGAAATAGATGAATTGAAGGACGATTTTTTTGAAGAAAAGAAGTGATTTATGTGAGTTTGGGTACGTAACTAAATAATTAGCGATACATTTTTTAATTGTAACTTTTTGGATACAATTTTTATTATTAATTCAAATTTATTCTTTATTTTTATGGAAGCGAACCTAAGTTGTACAGTAAAACAATTCTTATTTTTAAATAAAAAGCCTAATTTTGGTTCGCTCCCCTTTATAAATTAGTTTAACGTATATAATTTATATATGAAAAAAGTTCTATCTAAATATCTTCCCGTTCCTTATACATTTAGCTTTCACAACTGTAGTTGCAAATCAAAATCGAATTTCATATTCCAGGAAGGACCATAGCAGATTCGATATAAATCCCGGCAAAACCCATAAACCTAACCCCGATTTTTAATTTATCCGATATGTTTTTATTGTTTATTAATTATTAAACAATAAAAAACTAAATCAATTTGGCAAATGATATGTTTAGGTATCAGTAATTAAGTAAATTGACCACGTAACATATCAGAGTTAATCATCGGAAGAGTTATTGGAATAATTACCTTCATTGATGAAAATCGATTTTTAACCTGCAGTATTTGAATGATAAACAGACATACCACATTTTTTAAAGCACTAAATCTTACAATTGATTATCTGATTCTGAACGTGAGTATGATAACTACTTACTTTATTGAGGATAGATCGAATGTGTTTTGGGGCAATAATAGGAGGTATCTGCCGATTGTTTTAGTTTTTAACCTAATATGGTTGTTATCAGCCAATGTGTCAGGTCTTTATGAACAGGTATTAAACAAAGATTCAGTAAAAACTTACCGCACAGTAATAAGGACCTATTTTCTTTTTGTAAGCTTTATCTGTTTCACTATTCTGATAGTAATAGGCACCGAACCCTATTTTATAACAAGGCAATATTTGTTTTATTCATTAGCCCTTTTTGGATTTTTGCTCGGGTTATGGAAACTCATCTTCCTTCTCATCAGGAAAAGCGAGCGAGCCTCGTTAATAGATACAAGGGACGTTATAATTATAGGTGCAGGAAGGATTGGATATGAGCTGTATAGCTATTTTGAACAAAACCCCGATGTTGGCTATAAAGTGCTCGGGTTTTTTGA
>JABDFZ010000113.1:0-937 GCA_013286325.1 Bacteroidota bacterium
CGTATCTCATCAATCAATACCGGTAAGCCAGGGAAATTTGATTTTGGGTCTTTTACCAGGTTGGCAATAATCATGTGGGGCATACCTACCCTGTCCCTTAATTTATTTATAGTTAAATCCAGCACGCTCTGTGTGCATTGTCCCAATTCGGCTTTTTTGCTTCAGCCTCAATCAGTAATGTTTCTGCGTACCTGAAAATAAAGAAATTAAGGGTCGATGCGTTCGCATTCCAATCAGTTATCCGCGAAGACCGCCCTTTTATAGGCTGATAACCTGTTGAGGTAACGCTGGTACCAATACGTGGTAATGTTATCAAATCGCCGTTTAAAAAGTCAAAGCCTCGTGTAGCAATTGTTTGGGTCATACGCGGATCACGGTTTACAATTTCGGCATCAAGTGAATCATCACTTTTATATAATGGACTTAAGGATGTGGGCAAGCCATCAGTACATAAGTATGACCTCGCAAAATCCTTACTGTAACCATCTCCGCCTTCCCCCATTGAACGATCATTATTATTCATAAGGACAGTAGGAGCATAATACATACACATAATGGCCTCCGGGTTACTTCTTAAATCATACTGGATAAAAAGATTATAGTAATCAGTTTTTGGGTTGCCAGTTGTGTACAGACTAAATTTACCCGAACTCATAAGCTGCTCTGCTGCAGTTGATGCCGCCTGCAGATAGATTGTTTCATCTCCAACTCCAAAATACTTTCTGTATGTGCCTTCCCACAAGCATACCCGTGCCATAAGAGCAAGGGCATCGTATTTGTTTAAACGGCCGTCAGGCGTGGTTACAGGTATATTTGCCACTGCAAAATTCAGATCTTTTAGTACCGAATCCATTACCTGTTTATGCGGCATCCGGGGGCCATACAAAGCGCTTTTAGAAGTATCAACAATATATTTATTTATATAAGGTACATCACC
>JABDFZ010000113.1:947-10909 GCA_013286325.1 Bacteroidota bacterium
GGCAAGTGCTTGTGCTTTACTAAGTTCCAAAAAGCCATTGCCCTGAAAAAGAGCGTTTCACCTACATAGATATTTTTTGTAGTTGTGCTTATATCTGCTTTTGAATAATTAGCTAAAAAATAATTGCAGCTGCGTATAAAACTGAAATCCCAGCCACCGCCTGAAACCGGGACCGTAGTAGATCCGGCCAGGTAACCATTGAGTGAATTATTTGCTTTATTGTCCGATTGATCATCGGTATTCCCTAAACCTTGAACCGGCAGGTTACTGTAATATTGGTTACAGTATAATTGCAGGTCTGTTTCGTTTTTAAAGAAAGTTTGCGGGCTAATGTCGCTTAACGGAGCTCTGTTAAGAAAGCTATCTTTTTTGCAAGCAGCAAAAATCATAATTGCGGCCAGCGTTGAATATATAAGATGTTTAGTTTTCATTTTAATAGTTTTATTTAATTACTAATAAATTATAATGTGGCCTGTATACCAAATGATACTGCTTTATCAACAGGGTAAGTTTGATAACTACCCCCATTTTGAATTATTTCCGGGTCAAAGCCTTTAAACAATGAAGTAATGGTTATCAGGTTTGAGCCGGTTACGTAAACTCTTAATTTTTTCAGGTTGATTTTATTAAGCCAGGCCGGTTGAAAGCTATAGCCTAACGTTAATTGTTTTACCCTGGCATAGGCTGCGTTTTGCAAATATTTAGTTTGGGTTTGCTCATTACCACCGCCACCAAACCTTACTCTTGGAAGATAGGCATTAGGGTTTGCTGGTGTCCAGCTATCAACGCCATATGCGTAAGGTATGCTATACTCGCTGCCTGCAAACGGATTAAATACGTTGCTCCCTGTCGGATCAAAATCGGCCTTTAATACCCCTTGTACAAAACCTGTAAAGTCGAAGTTTTTATAATTAAGATTTAAATTAAAATTGAACTTGTACCTTGGAGTACTATTGCCAATTATTTTCAAATCGCCGGGGTTTTTTACCGTATAGTTACCATAATCTATTTTACCATCATGATTCAGGTCGGTATATTTAATATCACCGGCCAGCCAGGTATATCCTGCTATTGCCGAATTATTCACCGAAGCAGCTTCGGCATTGGTTTTATAAAAACCATCGGTAACAAAGCCCCATATAGTACCTAATCTTTCACCCTGATAATAGCTTGATAAACTTAAACTTGTGTTATTAGGATCGTTTACGATGGTATTGATATAGTCTGCCATACCTACACGCACACTATATGACAATTTGTTGTCAAAGAGCCTGTCTTTCCAACTGATACTTATTTCCCAGCCTTTTGTCCGCAAATCTCCGGCATTAAGTAGCGGAGCTGCGGTTCCCAAAACAGCTGGTAATACCTGGGAACCAATCAGCATATTTTTTGTATCAGTAATATAATAATCAAAGCTTCCTGATAAGCGGTCATTCAACACAGAATAATCCAGACCAATATTTTTTGTCTGTACTTTTTCCCACGTAAAAGTCGGGCTTACTAATCCCGGTGCTCCTACATATTGGCCCAACTGGCCATTAAATAAATAACCAACAGAACCGTAAGGAAGGGTTGCTACATAAGGATATTGATTATTAGCCGATGGGGCATCCGCTGTTTTTTGGTTAGGTAATACTCCGTACGATGCCCTTATTTTTAACTCGCTTATACTGTTCTTAAGTCCGCTCATAAACCCTTCTTCGGCAATATTCCAGCCCACAGAAACCGAAGGCGAAAAAGCGAAACGGCTTCCCGGTGCGAAACGTGAAGTACCGTCATAGCGTCCGTTAAATTCTACCAGGTATTTTTTATCATAGATGTAATTCAGCCTGTAAAACATACTTGCCAGAGCATATTCAGTTTCTGTTCCATCTACAACAGGTTTCGAATCGTTGTTTTGGCCAATAGAGGCCAGTGACGGGTCAATCAGGTTGTTAGCAAAGGCATAACCTGTCTGATAATGCTTGTATTCTTGATTATAACCTACTAATGCCTTAAAATAATGTTTTTCATTAAAAGTATTTTCATAAGTGGCATAGGCATTAAATGCGCTGTAGTTATAATTTTTCCTGTTTTCTGTTACCTGAGATGGGTTTGTCCATGGGAATACGTCAAGGAACACGCTATTTACCCCATACTCATTAAATGGCACCAAGTTGGCCCTGTCATAGTCGGATAAACTATTATAGGTGAAATCAGAAGTAATATTAAAGTGATCTGCGGGTTTAATAATCACTTTGCCTGTCGTCCAAAAATCATTCTGCTTATCAATATCTCTTCCGCCACTGTTTATAACAGCTACAGGGTTAGTATAGCTACCTTGTCCTGAATAATTTCCATCCGGGTTATAAACCGGTTGCAGAGGCCGCAGATCTCCGGGTATCCACGATCCGTTGGTTGGCCCGCCCTGGCCAATACGACTGGTTGCGCTATTGTTATTTTTAGTATTTGTTAATGACATTGACAGGTTTAAAGTAAGCCATTTGGTAACATCAGTGTTTACTTTTAAACTGGGTGTAAAACGTTGATAAACCTGGTCGGCTATTTTTTCGAGGCCGTCTTGTCTTAAATATCCCATGTTTACGGCATAAGTGGTTTTGTCATCCCCTCCTGTAAGAGACAGATTATGCTGCTGTTGTGGGGTCCAGCCCGGGTATAGTACCTTTATCCAATCGGTATTCCCCACATAACGATATTTATTAGGGCTGCCCGGGTCAGGGTATGCATTTGGGTTATGTGCTGGGTCTGCAAAATAGGCAAATGCCTTTATGGAGTCTTCTGCCGTTAGCGGGTCGCTTGAAGTAGCACCTCCCGAGGCCGCACCTGTTCGCTGTGCCTGGTTAAAAAGATCAATATATTGCTCAGAGTTAGCATATTTTGGTAAAAGGGTAGGTCTTGTTGTTGTATATGAACCTGAATAATTAAATTGCGGCCTACCTTTTTTTCCCTGCTTGGTAGTAATTAATATTACGCCGTAAGCGGCCCTTCCTCCGTATATAGCAGATGAAGCTGCATCTTTTAATACAGATATGCTTTCTATATCATACGGATCGATCAGGTTAGGATCGCGTGCTACCCCATCAACCAATACTAAAGGCGAGTTATTTGGGGTGGAGACAAGGGAAGTAACCCCACGGATATTAAAAGAAGCGCCTATACCAGGTTGTCCATTCTGCACATTTACATTCAGACCCGGTACCAACCCGTTAAGTCCGTCTCCAAGATTGGTAATAGGCCTGCTTTCCAATTCCTTACCGCTTACTGAAGCTACTGCACCGGTGAGGTTTACCTTTTTCTGCGTTCCGTAACCTACAACCACAACTTCATTTAATCCCGAATTTGAAGGGGTTAACTGTATAGCATCAAGGTTTTGTTTTACCGAAACTTCCTTGGGAGTATAACCAATAAATGAGATTACCAATATTGCATCATCAGGCACATTGTTCAATGAGAAATTACCATCTGCATTTGATACAGTTGATAAATTTATGCCTTTAACTTTTATGGTAGCTCCAGGTAGTGAATTCCCGTTTTCATCAATAATTTTTCCTTTTATATTGACAGGTGGATTGAAAGCAACTTTACTTTTTTCAGCCCCAGCTCCCGCTTTCATTTTAATAACAATTGTTTTATCCAATATCTGGTATGATAAGGGTTGGTTTCCAAAACAATCGTCAAGAGCCTGTAATAACGGAACATTCTTCTCCCGTATATTTACGGGCATCGCTTTCAGCAAGTCTTGATCCTGATAAAAGACTAAATAGCCGCTTTGTTTTTTTATAGAGCGGAGTACTTTTTCCAGGGGCGCATTTTTCTCATTCAGAGAAATATTCTGGCTATATAATTTTGCGCTTACCTGGCTAAGGGCTATTACTATCAATAAAGCGGTTAATTTCATAACCTTTAATAATTTAGGTGGTAGCCAAACCATAGGCATGGCTATTGAAGAACTGTTTGATTTCATTACTTTTACGAAGTTTTGGGTTAATGGTAATAAGCTGTTATTCCAAATAGTATTATGGTTACCTGCTTAACTGAAACAGAGACAGGTAATGGTTAACTCAGAGCTATCGCCGGGGAGTGTTCCACCACTTTCCGGTTTTTTTCATTTGTAACCTTCGGGTTTTTAGTAGCTATTTTTTCATACTTCTGCTTTTAAGTGAATAATTGGTTTAATGATATTATTGTGTTACTATAATTTTTTTACCTTCAATATTAAAGTGCACCCCGGTTATTTTAAGCACTTCCAGCAGTCTCGATGCATTGACGTTTCTGGAAAGGCTTCCTGAGAATGTTACCTGCGGAATGGCTCCTTTATAACTTATATCAACATCGTACCACCTGCCTGCCTGGCGCATTACAGATTCAATGCCTGAATGATCAAACTGAAACACTCCATTTTTCCAGGCTATCGCTTCCTCCGCATCAACCTGGTTAACTTTAAATTGATGTGCATGGCTTTTCCATACAGCCTCCTCGCCAGGCTTAATCATGGTTGATGCATTATCCTTGCCTACTTTAACACTTCCTTCCAGTAAGGTTGTTATTATTGCAGGCTCATCGGTATAAGCATTGATGTTAAAATGCGTTCCTAAAACTTCAACTGTTTGCCCATTGCTGGTCACCCTGAACGGGCGGGCGATATTATGTGTAACTTCAAAGTATGCTTCACCTGTTAATTCAACCCTGCGTTCGCCTTTTGCAAAAGCGAGTGGGTATCGCAGTGACGATGCTGCATTTAACATTACTTTCGAGCCATCAGGCAGCACTATAGGCCATTGCCCGCCTCTTGGTGTTGTTATTGTATTATAAGCAAGGGTCTGATCATTAACTGGTGAATTATCCTGATAAGTAATGGTCCTGTCAGCACCTTTTTGGATAACAGTCTTGTTGTCTTTGGCTATAATTCCATTTTTTGCATCCGAAAGGCTGATCTGTTTTCCGGTTGACAAAGTAAGTGTTGCCTTATAGCTACCCGGGAGGACGTCATGTTTCTGATTCCGGGCAACTTGTACAACTTGTTTTTTCCGTAATAAAAAATATCCGCTAAAAGTAAGAAGCAATAAAATGCTGGCAGCAATTGCAATACGGAGCAGTGCTATTAAACCAATATTTTTCTTTTCAGAAACGGGAAGGGTTTTCCATATTTCTTTACGGACAGCTTCAATGCTTTTTTCTGACAGGTCGATTTCGCCATCATTATATTGGAATAACCATTTTTCTACAATGGCTTTTTCCTGATCCGAACATTTTCCTTCTCTGTATTTATTTAAGAGCGCCTTAGCCTGTTTAACTGACATAGCTTAATTGGTGTGGTTTAAAGCTATGTCGGCCGACTTCCTCCTAACATGTAGATGAAAGTGAAAAAAATTAAAAGGCAGAAATGTTAAAAGATATAATTAGCGTGTTGGATACGGTTTCTGCAAAAAATCGATAATTCCGAATTGGTTTAGCTTAAAAGCGGATTAAAAGCACAATCCAGGCAATTATACCTAACCGGGCTCTTAATATAGACAGTGCATTGGATATCTGTCTGTCCACTGTGCTTTCTGCAATGCCCATTTGTATAGCAATTTCCTTGTGGGTTAGATGCTCCTTGCGGCTCAATTCAAAAACTTTCCGCATCCTTGCCGGTAAGCTTTGTATTTCTTTTTCAATAAAGTGCAGTAATTGTTTTTCTCTCACCAGATGGTCGGTTTCTATTGTTTCAGCAGGTAAGAAAGCAGCAAAGGATTCTATGTATTTGTGTTCAATTTCCTTATGCAAAAAATAATCAATAATCCGCCGGTTTATAATAGTAAAGAAATAGCCAGATACAGAATGGTCGATTTGAATTTCTTGCCGTTTAAGCCAGAGCGTTGTAAAAAAATTCTGAATCAAGTCTTTCGATTGTTCTTTGTCACGGAGTTTTTTATAAGCGTAACCATATAAAAGCCGAAAATACCGGTTATATAGCTCTGTATAAGAGACTGTATCACCCGATCTCAGTGCGTCAATTAATTCCAGATCTGTCAAAGAATTGTAAGCTGGCATAACAATTACTGTAAAAATAAAATTACATAGTATGGTTTTAATCGTGTTATTAACCTCGTAAGATTTGCTGTGGCATTGTATTCCGTCAGATAATTTATAATATTGACTGAATTATATAAAAATGCCTTAGGTATTAATTGTTATCAAATAAACAGTTATTTTAAAAAAATAAATGATACCTAATTATCAAAACATTCAGCGATATTGTATCTTAACATAAATTTGGAACACTAATTTTCCAATTCGGCTTACTATGTTAATTAAGATCAGAATAATCTATACAGGAGGAAAGTATTAGAAATAAGTATGAAGAATTAATAAATATGTAGTCATTATGATTAATTTATTAAGTTTTATCCTCCAAACTATCTGTGTCTCACCTCTTCAAAATTTTTGATAGATTTGTTTGTTACCAACTATACAAACCATTAATAACTGACCATGTTGAAATCATTCATTCTCTCCGCATTTTTATTCCTTGCATTATTGCAGGCCAGCGCACAGACGCTCACCATGCCACCTGAGATCCAGCAAGCGTACGATAAAGGCACTCGTTCGTTAAATGGCAAACCCGGGAAAAAATATTGGCAAAATCACGGACGCTACAATATCGCGCTAACAGTGACGCCACCCAGTAATACAATAAAGGGGGTTGAACAAATAACCTATTTTAATAACAGCCCTGATGTATTGAAAAGCCTGAACATGAAACTGATAGTAAACGTTCACCGCGGTGGCGGGCGTGCTACACCCAACCCGGCTGCAGGCGTAATGGTTGATGAAATTACGATAAATGGCGTTAAAACAGCGTGGGACAATAATGTAGCCATAACCACTAACCAAATGGTTGATTTGGCTAAACCATTAAATCCGCACGACTCACTAAAAATGAATATTACCTGGCATTATGAGTTATCAAAAGGTCGCGGGCGCGACGGTGCGATTGATTCAACCACGTTTTACCTTGCCTATTTTTACCCGCGCGTATCGGTATATGATGATTATAAAGGATGGGATACCCAACCCCATACCGGGGGATTAGAATTTTATAACGATTTTAACGACTACAGCTTAGCTGTAACTGTACCTAAAAATTTTATTGTTTGGTCAACCGGTACGCTGCAAAACCCAACTGAGGTTTTACAATCTGAATTTGCCAAAAGATTGGAACAATCAATGACCAGCGATTCAACTATACACGTTGCTACTGCACAGGATCTTGCCAATAAAAATGTTACTACACAAAACGCAACCAATACCTGGAAATGGACAGCCACCAATATTAGTGATATGGCTGTAGGTATAAGTGATCATTATGTATGGGATGCGGCAAGCGTTATAGTTGATGATAAAACACAACGCCGTACAAGTATGCAGGCTGCATTCGCTGATGCTTCAGATGATTTTCATCATTCGGTACAATTTGGCAGGTACTCATTGGGATGGTTTTCGCACAATTGGCCGGGTATTCCTTATCCGTTTTCAAAATCAAACGCATTTCAGGGCTTTGCTGATATGGAATACCCTATGATGATGAATGACAGCCACGAAAAGGACCTTGTTTTTGCCGAGCTTGTACAGGATCATGAACAGGCGCACACCTATTTCCCGTTCTATATGGGCACTAATGAAAGCCGTTACGCTTTTATGGATGAAGGGTGGGCCACAACGCTTGAATACTTAATTGGTATGACAGAAAGAAACAAAAAATCTGCAGATGAATTTTATAAGTCTTTCCGCGTTACTCGGTGGATCCACGGAGCACACGATAAGGAAAATCCGATAATTACCCCCAGCCCTGATGTTACTTTTGGCGGAGGTAATAATGCATATGGCAAGCCTTCATTAAGTTATTTAGCTTTAAAAGATATGCTGGGTGACGAGTTATTCAAAAAAGCTTTGCATAACTATATGAACAACTGGAATGGCAAACACCCTATTCCATGGGATTATTTCAACTCAATGATAAGCGGTTCAGGTAAAAATTTAAACTGGTTCTTTTATAACTGGTTCTTCACCCCAAGCTATATCGATCTTAACCTGGAGAAAGCAGATAAAACTTCAAAAGGCTATACATTATCTATTAAAAACATTGGCGGTTTCGCAGTTCCGTTTGACGTGATAGCAACTTATGACGATGGCTCAACAGAAAGCTTCCATCAAACCCCAATAGTTTGGGAACATAACCAAAAGGAAATATCTGTAAACATTAAAACTACCAAAACGGCAAAATCAATAACCCTTGATGGTGGAATATTTATGGATGCCAATGAAAAGGATAATACCTGGTTGGCTAAATAACAAGTTTTTAAATAGAGATAGTTTCGTTATTTAAACCAAATAAAAAACCTCTTGTCGAAAGATAAGAGGTTTTTTGTTTGAGATGAGCGGTAAACCTTATTAAATTTGTTTTAAATGGAATATATTAAGTACAAACCTGATGCTTCGTTACTAAAATATATTGATTTTTATTGGACATTACAGACCGATTCGACCTACAGGACTATTAAAGTACCATTATTTGCAGATGTGTATACCGACATATTTGTAAATTTTGGCAGTGCAGCATCTGATTTTAACGGATATGGCTCTCTTTTACCAGGCAGGCTTTATGTGGGTGGTGTAACAACATCCTCCTGTTCTGTGAGTACTTACCCAAATAGTACGTTTATTGGCATAAGGTTTAAACCAGGTGGCCTCCCTGTCTTCTATAACATGCCGTTATTTGAAATTGTTGATCAAATTATTGAGTTCCAGGATAAACAGCTTTCTTCAATTTTAGATCTGGATGAATTGCTCCCTAAACGATTGGATCAGTATTTCATCTCAAGGCAAAATAATGCCATACTTATTACCTCATTAACAGAGATTGTTGAAAATAATAATGGATTAATCTCCGTTGACCAGCTTGCCCAAAAGTGTAATATGAGTACACGCACTATGGAAAGGCTTTTCAACTTAAATGTAGGTATTAGCCCAAAAGAGTTTATTGGCATTGTCCGTTTTCAGCAGGCTTTAAAGACCCTGCAAAAGGCACATTTTAAAGGAAAATTACTCGATGTAGCCTTTAAAACCGGGTATTACGACCATGCGCATTTAACCCGGGAAGTAAAAAAATATTCCGGATTAACACCATCAGGAATATGGCCTGGCCCTAACTTCCCATAATACAAAATCAGTCGGATGTTATAAATTGTCGTGTTTGTACAAATCACAGGATTTAAATAGCATTTACTTTGCGATAAATATTTAATAAAAATAGTATCCACAAAGTAAGCCCAATGAAAACCCCAATCATTCTTTTTTGCTGTTTATTAAACTTTATGATTGCAGTCGCACAACCAAAGCAATCCACTGCAATTCAAACAACCACTCATTTCGATCCTCAGAAAGCTACAACCCAATTAATCAATAGCATACCTGCTGCCCTCCGCGATAAAGCAAATAATTATGCTGAAGGTGGCCATTGGTTATTACTATGGAATGTGCTTTGTGCAGCGGTAACTGCCTGGCTGTTCCTTTTTGGTGGCTTATCTGCATATCTGCAAAAACGTTTTGCTACGAGAAAGAACCAGAATTGGCGCAACTTCCTCTATATTGTTTCTTATTTCATTTTGGCTTTTCTGTTGTCATTGCCATTAGATATTTATCAAAACTTTATCCGCGAGCAGCAGTACGGGTTCTCAAACCAAAATTTTGTTGGATGGCTTTTAAACGACCTGATAACGTTTCTAATTGAGTTAATATTAGCGGCTCCATTTTTTGTGTTGATCTATTCTATTTTCAGAAGAACGAAGGAAAACTGGTGGATATGGGGTGCGTGGATCTCTATTATTTTTTTAGTGGGAGTTGTTATTATTTACCCAGTTTTTATTGCCCCGTTCTTCAACAAATATACACCACTTAAGCAAGGAGAATTACGAAACCAG
>JABDFZ010000114.1:0-2966 GCA_013286325.1 Bacteroidota bacterium
GTGTAGATTTTGCGGTAATAGGCAGGAGTGAAGAAAAAGTAAAAACTCTAAAAGAAAAATTTGATATTACCGCTGTAGCCGGGGGAATCGACGCCTATCTAAAGAAAGATTCAGAAATACCTGAATGTGCAATTGTTGCTGTTACATTAAAAGAACTGACAAGCGTAACATTACAATTATTAAACCTGGGTATTAAAAATATCCTGGTAGAAAAACCTGCTGGTTTAAATCAAGATGATATAGATAACCTTGTAAAGACAGCCGAAGGCTTAAACGCTAATTTATATGTTGCTTATAACAGAAGATTCTATATTTCAGTAAAATTGCTAAAGGAAAAAATTGAAGAAGACGGCGGAATAATTTCAGTAAATTTTGAGTTTACTGAATGGCCTCATGTTATAGAGACTTTCAATTATCCGCCTGATATTTCGGGTAAATTTGTTATCGCAAATTCTACGCATGTAATTGATACAGTGTTCCATTTAACTGGCAGACCAAAGACTCTTCATTCACAGGTAACAGGGCACGACTATGTCTCATGGCATCCAAGCGGATCTGTTTTTATGGGTATGGGCATTACAGAAAAAGATATTCCATTTTCATACAGCACAAACTGGGCAGCCCCGGGAAGATGGGTAATAGAGATATTAACCAGGAATAACCGATACTATTTTAAACCGATGGAGCGGTTAGCCATACAAAAAAAGGCCTCGGTCCAGGTGAATGAATATGAAGGCGATTATTCGGATGATATTAACTTTAAGCCTGGATTATTGCGCATGGTTAAAGCATTTATGAAGAACGACGAAGGTGTTCTTTGTACTATAAAGGAACATCAACAGAATTTTCCGTTTTATGAAAAAATAGCAGGATATAAAGCATGAAAATTCTCTGTATAGGTGATTCTCTGGCACTACCAGGCCATGATAATAACTATGAAGATACATGGTTTTATAAGCTTGAAATGGCGTTTCGGGATTTTGTTTTTATTTCCTTTTTTAAAAGAGCAATTACCACAGAAATTTTAGTAACTGAAGGTGGAGGAGGTGTTAATGAACCCGATAAAGGCGCTGATTGTTTAGAGTTTTATATGCCTGATATTGTTATACTACAGTTGGGTATAGTTGATTGTGCGCCCAGGTTAATTAAGAGAAAAGGCGTATTTAATCAGGTTCTCCAAAAAACACCTTCGAAACTTAGGGGAATGGTTTTTAGCGGGCTGAAAACTGTAAAAAAACGCTCTGTAGAAAATGCAGACGTTAGCCCGAAAGAGTTCTCTAATAACTTGCAAAAGTATTTAAGCAGGTGCGTTAAAAGTACGGTTAAAAAAGTAATCATTATAAAAATATGTACGCCAAACGAAATTGTTAAAGAAAAAAGCCCTGAAATTGTTTATGCGGTTGAATTATATAACAGCATTATAGATGAGTTAGGGCAAAAGTTTGATATTGTTTCTATTGTTGACCCACTTGCATCCAATACTAAACAAATATTTGAAGATGGCTATCATCCCAATCCTGATGGAAACCATTTAGTGTTCACAGCTTTGCAAAGGGAGATCAGTAATGTCAAATAAAGTATTAAGTAATACTATAATTTATTCAATTGGTAATGCAATAACTGCTTTATCGGCATTTATATTATTGCCACTATACACTAAATACCTGAGCGTAGAAGGGTTTGGTATTGTTAGCTCAATGCAAACTTTATCAGCCATTTTGGTAATTGTAATTTCGCTTGCTCTTGAAAGGTCAATTTTTAGAATTTACTATGACTATAAAACTGATGATGAAAAAAAGAAATTTCTTGGAACAATATTCACAGGATTACTTATTGTTGGTGCTGTAATTGTCCTAGTCTCATTTTTATTAAAGAATTATCTATCCCAGATATTTTCATCAATACCTTTCTATCCATACTATAGCTATACAATTTTAAATACGTTTATACTTTCCATCATTAATTTTTCTCAAACAATATCCCAGGTAAAACAAAGTGCCCGAAGGTTTATCATCACCTCGTTGTCCCTGTTTTTCTTAACGGCTATTATTAATCTTTATTTAATAATAAACAAGCAACAAGGTGCCGCAGGTATAATAACAGGGACATTAATAGCAAGCGCCGTTATTTTGGTTTTTGTTTTATATTATGTGTTCCAATCAATAAAGATATCGTTTGATTTAGGCAAGTTTAAAGCGGCAATAAAATTTAGTATTCCTATGCTTCCCAGTTTATTATCTGTATGGGTAATGAACCTTTCAGACCGTGTTTTTATCGCCCACTATTATACTCAGGCAGATGTCGGGATATACTCGCTGGCATACAGAATTGCCAGCTTGGTTATATTAGCTTCGAGCGCATTATTTATGGCATATAACCCTATATTTTACCAGATTGCTAACGATGATAAGCTTAGTGCCAATGAAATAGAAGCTTCAATTTTTAAATATAATAAGGTAATCACTATAGCAATAGGGGTTTTAGGAATATTGGTTTTGGTTGCTTCTGATATCGGTATAAAACTATTTTTTAAGAAGGACTTTTATGCGTCGTATACTTATATACCGGTTTTTGTACTTGCGTTTATAATAAACCAAATAGGCGGCCTTTTAAACCTTATGCTATATCAGGTTAAAAAAACATGGCTGGTTACTTGCGCGGTATTTGTAAGCGCTGCCTTAAATGTTATACTGAACTACTTTTTTATACCGAAGTTTGGAGTTTACTTTGCGGTTATCAGTACAATATTATGTAATGCATGCAGTTTCTTGATTCTGTTCTATTTTTCAAAAAAGAACTATTATGTAAAACTCGACTGGAAATCATTAATTAGTATCCTGGGTTTTAGCTTACTTATTATTGCAGAGAATTATTGGTTTAAAAACCAATCGATTTTAATAATTATGCTTGTTAAATTAGCAACTGTTGGATTATTGATTTTATATTTTAAGAAATTTGTTTATCAA